>JAEORY010000105.1 GCA_016840645.1 Candidatus Borrarchaeota archaeon
TTCAGTCTGTATGATGGGGAACATTTTTGCGGGATGCCGCGAATCTCCAGGAAGACTAATCGCATTAGAAGGGAAATATTATAAGCAGTATTACGGAATGGGATCAATGGCAGCAAGAAAAAAACGATTTTCATTTGATAGATATTCTCAACCAAGTAAAGAGATTGCAGAAGGTGTAGAAGGCTTTGTCCCGTATCGAGGAACAATAAGTGATGTAATCAATGAACTTGCCGGTGGGCTTAAAGCTGCACTAGGATATGTTGGCGCGAGAGATCTTAATGAGCTTAAACAGAAGGCTCATTTCGGAATATTAACACCAGCAGGTATGCAAGAAATGCAACCTCACGATATAATTACGCCAAAATAATCTAAATTAACCAAACATAGTCTAAATCGAAAAAGGTCACTCAGTTAATTTTGTAAATGCTGAACAAATTGTATAGAAAACTCTTCAAGAAGTTCAAAAGCTTGAATTAGCCTTTTTGTCCGTTCTTCTGTCACACGCTGAGGTTCGTGTATAGCAAATCGAATTTTTCCGATTAAATAATTCTCCCATAATTCGATGCAAAACCACGACTTTTTCTCATCATCAAGGAAGAATTCGTATATCTTTTCGATGTCCTCTGAGTTAATAAATCTCTGAAGGCTTGAGGATATTTTTGATTTTTGTTTATTTACCAAGAATAAGGCACTATTAAGGGCATGATCGCATGTTTTTATTGCCCTAAGGCCGACATATAAAGTCCATGTAGAACTTACTCTATCATCTAACGTTAATCGAGTCTCACAAGACACATATTCAAAGAAATTATTCAATTCAACTTGATTTGCAAAGAATGTATGTGAAATAGTTAGATCCTTATTCCTTTCATCTAATCGCATTTCGTTAAGTAAATCGTGTCCAGAGAGATAACTCTTTGTATTACCATATTTTGACATGCGAATCGCTCCCAAGATTGTTACAACAAAAACACCCATTAGACCTATGAAAGGAATTGGCCAAAACAATGGAGAGTACAAAATAACCAGCAGAGTGCTAAGAAAGAAGAACGGTAGAAAGAAAAGAATCCATCTTATCTCAATCGTTTCCCTTTCAGTCATTTTGTTAAGATCTAGTATTTTTCCTTCAAGAGTTAAGGCATAACTAGAAGGGTCTTTTTTTGTATGAAGGTTCTGCTGATGAGTCTCGATTAAAAGAAATTCTTTCCTGCGATTTCGACCTCTAACTTTACGTAACTGAATTATAACTAATATCATAAAACACAGCACAATAACTATGTAGGGTGTATATGGTGAGTTTTTCAGAAACTGAAACTGTTTGATAGCGTCTGATATTATGTTCTGCATTACTGGCTCACTCACTACAATGAAAAACTCCAATCAAGTAAAAAGCTTACCGTCAATTATGAAGAACTTTGCTATCAAATATAAATGGGATTTACACAATAGTTGTAATTTAGGTATTACTGCGCATGCGGAGGAAAGTAAAGAAACTTAAAAATTAAGGAGAAAATTATGAAAAAACTTTTAGTCACAAGAGAAAGCGCCTGCTTACAGCTAATTAGGGAACTGATTGAAAAGCAAAAGCATAGGACGTTGGTATTATGGAGTATTGAATGTGCCGAGCGCGTACTTCCGATTTTTGAAGGGAAGTATCCTCAAGATGAACGGCCACGAGAAGCTGTTGAAGCGGCAAAAGCATGGGCGCGTGGAAAGATAAAAATGCCAGTGGCCAAAAAGGCTGCCCATGCTACACACAATGCCGCAACCGCAGTCGCCGAAGAAGATCCCGCTGCTTGTGCTGCTGCACGCGCTATGGGACACGTTGTTGGGACTGTCCATGTTGAAACGCACGCTATGGGTTTTGTTATGTACACGATTACTGCATTTGTATATGCTGCTGAACAAAAAGACGCTGATGATGTGATTGCTAAAGAATGTAATTGGTTGTATGACCGTTTACTATACTGGGAAGCAAATATTGACAAAGTAGATACACCGTGGGCATCCTTTCTATTAAAAGATGATGTTCCAAACAAGGAGGCACTTTTAAGACAAAAGCAAGAACAGGAATTACAAAAAGTCTATCATCAAAGATAAATTTCCTAAATGGCTGGTAGAACACTAAAGAAAACGGGGGCGATCAAAAAATGGCAAAAAGCAAGAAAATCAGACCTAGAATCTCAGAAGGAGAAGCAATACTAGATACGCCAGAGTTTACCATGGAAGAATATAGTGAAAGAATGAAAAAAAGTCTGGGTTCTGAGTATCGAAGCATTGTGAAACATATCATAAAAGTAATAGATCCACCAGAAGACGCGGCTATTCTAGAAGTAGGTCCAGGACCAGGTTGGATCGGTATTTGGCTGGCAAAAGAACGTCTTGATGTCAGAGTAGATGGTCTAGAACCATCAGCCGATATGCAGAGAGTAGCCATAAAAAATGCAAAAGATGAAGGTGTTAGTGAACGTGTGAATTATATAACAGGTTATGTTGAAAACATGGAAATGATTCCAGACCAAAAATATGACTTGGTATTCTCCAACGATTCTCTGCATCACTGGGAAAATCCTTTAAAAGGTTTCGAAGAGATTTCTCGGGTATTAAAGCCAGATGGGAAAGTATATATCCAAGATGAACGCCGGGATTTAGGGCTAAGGGCAAAATTCGTTGTGCATGTGTTAGGACGCCTTATTGCTGGGAACTTTTGGAAATATTGGAAATCATCAATCGATGCGAGTTATACACCGCAAGAAGTCCAACAATTCTTAGAGCAAACAGATATTTCTAACTGGTTCGTTAATACAAATTTTTTAGGGATTTCTATTGAGACAAAATAGTTAATTACTTACTTTCGTTTTACAATTCAGAAAATTTGGAACGCATCTTCTTTTGGTGATTGAAATTCTTGATACTGCAGTAGTACTTGCAGCGGGTAAAGGAACAAGGTTCTTGCCTCTGACAGAACATATCCCTAAACCACTGTTATCGGTTGCGGGAAAGCCAATCATCGAATACACGCTCGATTTTTTACAAAAACTTCACATAAGAAAAATTTTCATGGTGCTGGGTTACAAACACCAACAAATTCAAGAGTATTTGAACAGCACACACTTTAGAGGATCCATCGAATATTTATTTCAAGAAAAACAACTAGGATTAGCTGATGCAATTAATCTGGCGAAAGAAATCGTTAAAAAAGATTTCGTAGTGTATTTAGGAGATAATCTATTTCTAGATTTGCCGCCTAACGATTTGCTTCAGCATCATTTAAATCGCCAAGCGAATGCCACACTTCTTTTGGAAGAAAAAAGAACTCCGAAAGAAACAGGTGTTGTTCTCGTTGGAGAAGACAACAGAATTCTTAAAATTGAAGAAAAACCCTCAGTAGTATTCTCAAATATCATTACAACTGGCATCTATATTTTCAATCCGACAATATTCCATGCTATTAAGGACATAAAGCCCTCACCACGAGGAGAATTTGAAATCGCTGATGCGATTAAGAAATTACTTGAACAAGACAACGGAAAAGTATATGGATTATTATTTAATGGATGGAGAAAAAACATTTCTCGAGCAATGGATCTTTTAGATGCTAATCGTGAAGTTTTATCCCGTATTCAAGCTGGAATAATCCCGGTTACGCCTGAATTTAAATTAATCGAAAATGGAAGTCAAATTGGAAGAAATACGAAAATTAATCCTCCTGTGCTAATCGGAAAAAATGCAAAAATAGAACAAAATACACAAATAGGACCTTTCACGACGATAGGTCGAAATACAACAATCGGTGCACGTTCAATAATCCAAAACAGCATAATTTTCGACAATGCGTTTATTTCAGAGAATGCAAGGCTCAGTCGAGTTGTATATCTAAATGAAGAGATTTCGCTACAATGTTAAAAGAGAGAAAAATTGCATTTACACAAAGGTAACAGTTTCTATCTTATATTTGCTAATCACTTCTGCAACGTAAGCGTCGAATCCTTTTTCTTTAATAAAATCCAGATCTTCTATCAGTGTTTTATGACCCGGTTTTAGAAAATCAAGTTTCACGCACGTTTTATAATCTTCGTCACATTCTGCACATGTTCTAACGTCTTTTTCGTTTGCACATATTCGAATTTTGCAATCGGGATCTCCACATGGATGTTCCTTTGAAGTACAACACGTTTGCATAGCAGACATCTGCGGAAGAAATTCCAAGAAACTTATTACTTCGTTGATAGGTTTAAATGGTGGAAAGGCTTCCCTAAATATTTCTAAGGGCAATTCTTGAAGAGTTACTTTTAGCATAGTTGCAAGATCGCCACGCCTTTTAGCTCTAGTTCTGCATTCTTTACAATTAATCCCGCAATAAGCAACTAAATCTTCGTCTGAATATAATTTAGATGATTCCATTTTCATTAACCCCCTTCTTACATGTCATAATGAACTTCTGCACCTAATAATAATTCGCTATAGAACTTCATAAACTAGATAGATGTCGTTATTCTCTAGAGATGAGATATATAGATATAAAGCGTATTTCTCGGGATGTTCTTGAATGTATGTTATTGTTTGCTCACACCAAGGTGAATGCTGTCCCCAAGCAATATAATTCACATCGTAATGATGAATAATATCATCTAGGCGAGTTGGGGTGTGCGGCATGCCTATGATTGCCTGTGTAGTAAGATAGGCAACTTCTTGAGAATAGCCAAGTCGTACCATTGTCACACCATTCAATTTTTCTATTTCAGTAGCAAGATCAGCACCTTGAATTTCGTATGGCTGAGTAAGAATAGTTCCCTTCGCTTGAAAGAGTCCAAATGTGATAAAACTTAATGTCAAGACTATAATTAAATAAGAGAATACGTTTGGATGATGGAAGAATTCTACAATCCATCTATTCGCTTCGGGTTTAATTTTTTCTAGAGCCCACTTTAAGGCATTCTTACATGTTACTAACCCATATACATAAAGTATACTAAAAGCAGGTAAAGTGAAATCGACGAACCTTACGTCAACATTTGTTAAAAACGATAGAGGGACAAAAAATATCAGAATCCATGATAGAATAAAATATTGGCGTGATTTTAGGGCTCCTACTACTCCCGGAATCAAGAGGAAGAAATATAGTGGGACAAGATGTTCATTTCCACCAAAAGGACCATAAAGAACAATAGAACTGTTAAGTGGCCATGGCAAAAAAAGGCCTGTAAGACGAGGGAGGGTAATGAGGTAATAGGTATAAGGAGCAAACAAACCAACGAAGGCTGCTGAAATTTCTGGAAAACTAAAAGGAGAAACAAGCGTTATAATATTGAAATTTCCGGTATAAACAGGAAAGCCTTCCCACGCGCAAATATAACGATGTGAAATATAGCTTAAGTAACGATATGCTGGCCAAACGGAGTAGACTGCACCTTGCATTACACTTGCCAATACTGGCATTCTCCAAGTATTTACTAGTTTTGTGGTCAAAATCCAATATATGAAAAAAAGAAGTATTAATATGAGGCCCAAATCTCTTGTAAGGGCACAAAAACCGCCTAGAAGTCCTGCCATAATTAAATGAAGATAATTCTTATTGGAGACTCCTTTGAAGTACCAATATAGGCTAAGGAAACCTATGAACATGAATGTATTGTCAGTTAGAGAAAGTTGTGCCAAATAAATTTGGAAACCAGATATCGCAAAAAGAAATGTTGCAAGAATGCTTTCGCGATAATTCAAAAATAACAAACTTAACAAAAAAACTACAGAGATAGACATAGTTCCGAATATAAATGAGATTAACCGGTTCGAATAAATGAAATCAAGGCCAGTAATAGTATGAATAAGTGCTCCAAGGATGGAATGAACTGGTGGGTGAAGAATAAAGGGGTCTTGTGCATATAACGAATATACTCCCTGTTCAATAAGATTTTGTGAAAGCCCAGCATATCTACAGTCGTCACCAAAGATAAACCATAAATCTGAATAAACTAAAAAGCGAAGTAGTCCACCCATAAAGGTTAGGATTAAAATTAAGATAAAATTCCGGCTCTTTAAGCTCATAGAAGCCACTCGACAAGACGATTTTGCTGAGCCTAAATATTGGATTTTTATTTAAGATATTTTCGTACTATGGAAATGTTTTAACTTCTATCTTAAACATATAAGAAGAAGAATGGATTTTGGCAATTTGCAGATTAGAAAAATATTGTGAGGAAAACTGAAGAAAAAAGATTAGGTTAACAAAGAAATTCTAAAATTTTTCTAGCATTATAGAACAGTCTTCAAGAAGTCTATTAGATGTTTAAAACGTGATTCCTTTGCTTCTTTTGCTCCATTTATATAATTCAATGCCAACAACTGAAGGAAGGCATGCAATAATGATTAGTACCCAATCAAGCCAAGTAAGCCACATGAATTCAAAGATAATCCCAATATCAATCACTGCTAATTGAACTAAAGGGGTATAAATAAGACCTACCGTCCCGAAAATAACCATTCCTATGAAGACATATGTTCTTAAGGATCTATCTTCAGCCTTGTTAGATTTTACGATAGACATGTTGATTCGGCGAATAGCGAGTACCATAAAAGATTCCACAAACACAATTGTAACAATTGCCATTGTTCTAGCCTTCTGTTGGGCCAAAGGCCATTCAGTAGATACCACTCCTATATTGTTACCCGGAAATACAGGATATATTCCCGTAAACGTTATAATATAAATAAACGCGACTCCGATAGCCATCAAAGCTGCATGAAGAACCATTATCTTAAATAGTTTACGATCTATGATTTCTTGAGTATCGCGCGGCTTTTCTTGCATTATATTGCTTGTACTTTTATCAAATACTAGTGCAAAACCTGGGAACGTGTGGGCTGACACATACAACCATTGAAGTTGGAACGTCAAAAAGCCAAAGAAATTCGGTATGAATGACATCCCGAATAGAATAGCGGCTTCCATTAAGTTTATGCAAACATAGAAATAACACATCATTCTGATTTTTTGAAAGAGATTTCTTCCCTCTTTTATCCCTGTTCTAATTGATGTAAACGAATCATCCGTAATAATAATATCTGACGCCTGCTTTGCCACATCAGTCCCTGCGATGCCCATGGCAATTCCAGCATCTGACAAGCTTAGAGCTAATGCATCATTCACACCGTCACCAGTCATTGCGACGACTTTGCCACGCTTTTGATATCTTGCAACGATGACTTGTTTATCTTCTGGGCTTACTCGGGCAAATACTCTTGTCTTAAAGAAGCCTTCATCAGTAAGTGATTTAACCTGATAACCTTCCACACCCATCTGATCTGAACCTTCTTCGATGATATTTAATTCACGCGCAATTGAGGAAGCTGTAACTGGGCTGTCACCTGTAATCATTGTGACTTGAATTCCAGCTGACTGGGTTTCCTTTATAGCTTCATATACGCCAGGACGAGGAGGATCAACAATACATACAAATCCATCAAATGTCATGTTGCTTTCAATTTCGTGGCGAGATTCTTTCATATCGTTAGGAAGTTCTTTTATGTTCTTATGTGCTAATGAGAGTACTCTGAACCCTATTTGTGCAAATTTATTAATATGTGCAAGAATCTTTTCTTTTTCTTGTTCTGTAAATTTTTCCTCATTATTTTCATGTGAAATCTGTGAACAGCGAGGTAGAACTACTTCACTAGCACCTTTACAAAATACAATATTAGTGTGCGTTCCATTAAACACTTTTGACATTCTTTTCGCGTTCGAGTCAAACGGAAATTCGGCAATCATTTTATAATTCTTCAATATCTCGCTTTCCTGTAATTTTGACTTATTAAAAAGAATCTTAATCGCACCTTCAGTTGGCGTACCAATTAATTTCCCATCGCTTATTTTAGCGTCATTATTTAACAGGCTGTTTATCAACAGAAACTCTAGAGATTTTGGAAAAGAACCAACAGGTTTTTGCAGAGCTACATCGCGAGGTAAATCCACAGTAGCTCTATCTTCAATCTTAAAAATGACCCCTTCTGTATTCAATCCAGATCCCGTGATGCCATATAGATTTCCGTCACTATCCCAAATGCGCTTAACAGTCATTTTATTCTCAGTCATTGTCCCTGTTTTGTCAGAACAAACAACGCTAACCCTACCTAAAGTTTCTACTGCACTAAGATCTCTAATGATTACCTTTTCTTTAGCCATTGCAAGGACGCCAGTTATTAAGACAATCGTAACAAGCAACACAATATTAATTGGCATTATAGCTAAGGCAACAGTCAGACCGTTTATCAAAACTGGTGCTAAATCCACCCATTCGATCATCCCTCCTTTTGCCTGTACTCCCGGCGGAGGAAAAACGAACAAGCTTAAAATTCTGAAAGATACTGAAATTGCTAGAAGGATTCCGACTGCTGTACCCAAATATTTTGCTAAAACATTCACCTTTTTCCTGATGGGAATTTCCCCAGTGGTGATCTCCTCTAGTTCTCGGCTCAATTCTCCAATAACAGTCCTGATACCTGTGAAAACGACAATTGCTTTGGAGGTACCTTGTGCAACATATGAACCCAAAAAAACCATATTTGTTGTTTCTTGTATTGGTAATTCGCCATCCAATCCCTCTGGAGCCACATTTTTTTCTACAGGTACACTTTCTCCGGTAAGACTAGACTCATCCAGAGCAAGATCTGCAGAATCAATTATCAAACAATCAGCGGGCACCCTCTCACCTTGTCGTAACAAAATCACATCGCCTGGTACTAAATCGCTAGTCATGACCGTGATCTGTTTGCCATCTCGCAATGCAGGAATGTCGTCAGCCATCAGTTGTTGAAGCGCTTCAAGTTTTTTCTGCCCTCTAAATTGCTGAACGACTGCTACTACAACGTTAGCACCTATTACTACAAACCAGGGAACAACAAGTGGGAGAACTGCCCCGACATCTTGTGGCCCAAGAGATAAGGCAATTAGAAAAATGGCAAGTGCTGCAATCAAATAGATATTAATGAGCCAATTGGAAATAGGGGCAATATAGATTTTCCAAAATGATGTTTTAACCTTTGGGAGTTCATTTTCACCATATTCTGTTAAGCGATGAACTGCTTCTTCTGAAGAAAGACCTTTATCTCTGTCAGTGTTGAATATATTGATTATTTCACTGGGAGAGAAATTATAGGCAAATTTTCCTTCGAATAACTCATCTTCTACTGAAGTTTCGATTGAAGGTGTGTTTTTACTCACTATTATTCACCGAAATCAGCATAAATTGTAAGTAGCTTTTCTTAACACTGTAAAAAATCTTAATTATTTCATTGAATCGCAATTTAAATTATTTTTCCTTCAAAAACTAACTTTTGCTTAACTAAATCAAAAGTAGCAAGTTATTTCTAAGTTCTTTTTTCAAATCTGCCAATTTGGACGCAAATATGTTTGTCAATCAATGATTAAAGAAAAAAATATGTGAAACTGATGTTTTTGCATCTTTTCGTGAACTACTCCACCCTTACGGATGGAACTTCCTGCGAGTCCTCCGAACCATATCCACTCATAGGACTGGGTACTTTCGTTTTACCTTTGGCTGTGTATCGCAGATTATCAAGAAATGCTTGATAGCCTGTCCACTTGGCATTCTGTGATAGGTAACGTTTCATAAGCACCACACAACTATTTTTGTCTCTAGCAATCACGTTACCACACTCACACTTCATAACTCGTTTCCACAACGGCATATAATGGAGTTTACCACACACATAACACTCTCGGGAGGTATTTCGTTCGTCAAATTCTATTAATCTTTTACCTACTCGATTCGATTTGTAGGTTAGAAACTGTACGAACCGCCCCAGCGTACCCGTGCTCTGTGTGGTGCGGTTTAATCCCGACTTCATACAATTCGGCACATTAGTTGATTGTGCCATCGTTTTGACCGCCAGCTCACCCACGATCAGGGTATTTGCCTTGGTGTTCTCCACTAACTTCATGCTGAGTTTATGCTGGAAATCCTTAAGTTGCGCATCACGCTTCCGCTCGTACTCGCGTTTGATTCGATTGAAGAGATTCCACTTATTGCTGAACTTCTTACATCTATCTCGCCGTGCTTGTATCCTGGCGATTTTGGGATTCCAGTATTGGTCTGGCCGCTGGTTGTTCACCACCAAGAACTTCCCCTGAGAATTGACCGCGGTAACGATGTGGGTAACTCCCAGATCAATGGCCTGATACAGACCGTTATCCACGTAAGGCGGTGCTTCCACCTGGTAGGTGATAGTCACAAAATACCGCGTTCGCTGTGCAGAAATGGCGACCTGTTTTACCTGCATGTCGTCAAAAGAAAATTTATCAGAGATGGCAAACTCTAAAGGTATATCATTGTAGTTATGGGAAAATGAGATTTTTCCGTGTTCTAACTTGAACCCCGACTGGTTATA
>JAEORY010000106.1 GCA_016840645.1 Candidatus Borrarchaeota archaeon
TTAAGACAATAACTCAAAAGCAAGCTCCAATTCTTTTTTTGTTCGGTCACTTTTTTCTAATTCTATTATAATAGAATGGTTATATTTAACGTTTTAAATCATACCGACTCTTTTAAACAAATCTACTCACGAATCCCTGTAATTGTCCTTAGTGTTTCAGCCAGTTTAGATGCAAAGTTTTTGAATTTCAGATCAAGTATTTCAACGGAATCTTCCAATTCCTTCATTTTTTGAAGGAGACCTGAAAACGAATCGGTATTTGTAGAATAATTATTACTCAATTGCGTTTTTATCTCATTGAGGGATCGCTCCAGCAATTCAATAGAGGTAGACTGTTCTGTAAATAATTCTCTAAAAGACATTAAATCCGTTTGGATGGTTTCAAGAACCTCTGTTGTTAGGTTTTCAACTTCTTGTTTAATTAGAACTCCCATTTGTTGTAAAATTGTGTCACGTAAAGTCTGAATCGAGTCGGCAGTTTCTACTTTGAAATATTCTATTAATGCCTCAAGAACATTATGAATTCCAGAGGCTGTAGGAATTTTACCCTTTGGTGTATTTATTGTCTCAAGGGTTAATTTTAGTTTATTATTAGATGAAGTCATGTTCTTACCTCATTGTCTTTATTCTCTGAGAGACCAATTAAAAAGTAGCAAGATTAATGATTGTAATTACTCATTAATTATTAAGAATTCTTGCATTATAAGTTATGCTGAAATGTTATTTTCTTTGGAATATCTAATGAAAGAGAGATAGAAAATGGTAGAGCCTCCTCATTACATTGAACTAATAATAACCGAGAAGCCTGAAGATGACGAAGAAGATTTTCAAGGCGATGGTATTTACATTACAACAACATTTGACACGATCTCAAACAATATCGACCATTCAACGAGTGTTTTTGACGGTAATTATTTAGTCTTAGAAACAAAATTTGTAGGATCTTACGATTGGACCGAAGAAGAATTTTGCATGGTCTGTAAATTACCTATAAAGCGTTCAGATAACGCAGAGATCGTTAAATGCCCTTATTGTGGAATTAAAGCTCATAAAAAGCATTTATTTGAATGGATGAGAATCCGGAAAGTATGTCCCTTTTGCCGGCGAGAAATTTCTGAAAGAACCATTTTGAATGTGAAGCCATAAAATAAACGAAAGAAAAAATAAGGAAGCTGTTCATTATTTCTCTTAAGTTATATTCTTTCATGGAGGTATCGTAAAAATATGATTGTTCGAGTAGTAAGCGCTATCGGTGGTGGAGTGGTAGACGTAGATGTGCCCGAAACGTCAACTGTAAATGATGTAAAAAGCATTGTATCAAAAGAAAAGAAAATTCCTGCATCTACTGTACTGCTGGTTTTCAGAGGAAGGCAATTGCAGGATAATGAAGTTCTTGCTGAAGCAGGTGTCGGGGCTTACGATAAAGTGTACCTCATTACACGTACTGAGGGTGGAAACATTTAGTGTAATATTTCCTGTTTTTTATTGACCAAATAACTAGAGATTGTTTTCAATGAATTGTAGTAACCTTTGAAGAGTAAAAAACTGCAAATGTCAATAGGGATTAAAGATGATCATAAAGATCTCTGATAGCACGCTCTGTAAGGCAATAAGGCGTACTTCTGAAGTTTCAACTGAATCAGGTGGAATACTTGTAGGAAAAATGAAAGACGAAGAACTTCTCATTAATGGGTTAGAAACTGGTCAACAGAGCGCCACACATGTTCATGTGACATTACATGATGAGTTCTTAGTCGAAACAGCAACTAAGTATGCTGAAAGAGACGAAAAAATCGTAGGTTGGTATCACTCTCACCCGAAAATGGGGTGTTTTATGTCTAGCACAGATATTGACACTCAACGGAGATACCAAGCATTATTTCCCAATGCAGTAGCATTAGTTATAGATCCACAACGCCCAATTTTTCGATTTTATCAGGTAGAGGACTCAAGTTACACATCTGTTGAGTATGATGTTTTAGAAAACATTTAGCAATTTGATATATCATAACACACCGAACTTTTCTCTTCTAAATAGAAAAAATAGCTTTTCCTATCATGGAATATGGAAATAATCTTTCATGGCTGTTCTTTTTTGTCTTCCCAATCTTTATAGGCATCTGTCTCGGCGACAAAAGCATCAAAAAACTTCTTTACACTGCCCAAAGTGGACTCAACGGCACGAAGCTCGTGAATATCTTCTCTCATTTTCGCAATTTCTTCATAAAGACCTTTCAAAAGCGATAACAGTTCTTCTCTAGATTTAGTTAAAGCTTCTTTTTCGCCTAAAGAACTTTCTACAAATTTTCTTATTTCTTCGACTGTTGGTTGCATATCCATCAGACTAACGCCCGTTTGAAGAAGATCCGTCGCTCTTTCAATTTCGATTCTTGCTTTTTCATCTCTTTCATAAAGATCTTGTTTATCAGTTTCAAGTAGTTCCCTTACGTCGCTCTGAAGATTTCCAAAGGTTTCTGGGAGGGTTGCAGCGAATTCAACAAACTCATCCAGTCGATTAAGACGAGACTCAACATTTTGCATAGTCACATTTATTTTAGAGAGATTATCATCAATTTTATTAGAAATGGTTGTTGTTATCGTTTCTATTTCATCAAAACCTGTTGCTTTTTTTATGCCTTCACGAATTTCTTTAATAATTTCATTTCCTGGAAATTTCATGAGTTCAAGTTGTATAGCTTCTACAGTCTCTTGTCGCGCAAATCCCTCCAATTTTTCTGATAATGGGCTGATATCAGGTGTTTGGCCATCTGTTCGATTAGCAAAAGCCTCTAAAGCCGTTTTAATTTCATTAATAACTTCTGAAGAAACACCGCTTGATTCTGCTTGAGTTGGTACATTAACACTCTCAACCTTTTCAAGGATTTCAATCAGTGTATTTTCGTGTGCCATTTCAGCAGCCATTGAGTCAATTAATTCTTTAATAGGCCCGATATCTAACTTTACTTTTGTTTCTTGCTTAGGGGCGTTGCCTAAAAGCTGTACAAGATTAAATTTTATTTCTTCCAAAGAATCATTGATTGAATTAAGTTGTTCATTAATGTCATCGTCTTTTTTCTTTTTTGACAAGATTGACACCCTGTTTTTTCGTGAAGCTAAATTAACATGATTTATTTTGTGAACAAAATTGCTTTAGTTGTGAATAATAGTATTGTGAATAAGTAAGTATTGACACTATGATAAATAAAATTATTTCTCTTTTAGATTTTGTTAGGGGGATTTAATATGCATCAAAGCATTAAGCTATGGTTAAAAAACTGCAAAATTGACAAACGCCAATTTATTCCATGATAAAGTGAAAACAGATTGTTGTAAAGATAACATTAATGTAGTATTGGGTGAATTAATAATATGAAACCTTATTAATCATCGCAAAACTTCTGAAATTTCGTTAGGAGGTTAATTTAGTGATCAATGCTGATTTTATATTAGCCCGAGAAGCACAGTTGATGTATCAACGTGCAAAGGAGTTTAGTCCAGTTAACGGTAATCTGCGACACTGGAAAGGCTTTTTGCCTGGCCGTGGATCGTATATTGGCTCAAAATTTGAAATTGATATTTATATCCCTTACGAGTTTCCAAGAAAACCTCCAGACGTCTGGATAAGAAATGTTAAGCATCCCAACGTAAATGCGCAAGGAAAATTGAGTATGAAGATACTGGACCGCGGTTGGCGTGGTGATTTTCATATTTATCACGCAGTCAATTCATTCAAAGGTTTATTTGCTAGAGCTCCCCTTGTTCCGGTAGGTGTAAGACCACCCCCACCTTCTACTAAACTAGTAGAAGAAACAGAAAAATTCAAACGACAGTCAGATGTCCTAGAAAGTGAGGTCGAACGACTTCAGGGAGTTATTATGAACAAAGATGATGAACTCGTACGATTAAAAGCAAGAATGACCGTTCATAACCTTCCTGAAACCGGGGAAGTTCGTAAAGAAGAAGTAATTCATACCTCTGCAACTACCGAAACTCTGCAGATGGACATAGAGAGCGAAAAGATTGCAGTTGTTGATCTTATTGAAAATTTGGAGGAGAAGTTCAGAGAAGGAGAAATTGCAGCAGTTGAATATAGCAAACTCTATAAACGGTATTCTAAAGAACTCTATCTCCTTAACAAGAAAATAGAGGAATCAAAAAAATAGAATAAGACATGAGCGAAATCTAATGGAGGATTCTGCATGGCACGCGAAAAAGATCAGGTAGAACTTGAAGCCGAACTATTTGCAACGATTGCAACGTTAGATACACTCACCAAAAGTCTCATTGAGGGAGATTTAGATCCTACCCTCTATAAACGCCAATTGAGATCTCTGATGAGAGACGCATTTAAAGCACGTATAAAACTGGACACACTGGATTTCAGTCTGGACAAATTCATAAAAAAGGAGCAGATTATTGAAAAATTCCCTTATGGAGCAGAACGATTACGTGTTGCTGAGGGCGATATACCTTCTATGCCCACCTCTGGTGAAGGTTCCATCGAAACAATAGGTCCTTCTTTCGTCTCTGTTTCCAATATAGCTGCTAAGACAGCAGATGTAGTAGCCGATTTGATAGAACTGATTGATCTTGCAAAACTCCGAAGTGTTGCTAGGATTGACCTTATTGTTCCTAACCTTGATGACATACTCCTGCTACTTGAGAATTTCCCAGGATTCGGTAAGGACTATTGGGCATATGTAGAAATCGAGCGATGGCGGGATAATCTTAAGCAAGAGTCTCCTGATAAAATAATAGATGAAGAAATGGCTAAAAATTTGGAATATAATGCTGTCCGTTGGCTAAATGATTTTCGTAGACGTTTAAGAGAATAATCTTTCGTGTTTGAGGTGTCAGAGCATGGGCTTACATGATATCGAAAAAAAATTAGAATTAAATAGAGAATTGAAGAAAAAAGGCACGATGCTCCTGATGGAAGACCTGGACAAGATGCTTACGTCTTTAAAAGAACTACGGGGTGAACTAAAAAAGTTTGAGAAGAAATATCAAAAAGAATTGAAAACTATACCTTCGTATCGTGAGAAAGTAGTACGTATGCGTGCAGAATTGGGATTACCTTTAGAAATAGGCGTTTATGAAGAAAAAGGTAAACCTAGACTATTTGGTAAGGGAGGTTTTTTTGACAAACTTGGGCTTGAAGCCCTTGATATCCTTCAAAAACATAAAGAGACCTCTGGAGGCATTATGAGCCTTGCAGAGATTGTTTTGTTGGTAAATAAGGAAACCCCAGGAGTTACTATAAGCCCCGATGATATAAATCGTGCGATAAAGCGTTTGGAAAAGGCAGATCTCGTAAATGTGTTTGAACTTAAATCATCAGACGTAAAACTTGTTGAATTCGTTCCTATGGGCTTGAGTAGCGACCAGAACGAAGTACTTGAACTGGCCAGCACCAAGGGTTGGACCACTCTCGAAGAGATCATGATGGAAAAAGGATGGCCTAAAGAGCGATCTGAAAGAGTTCTTAAAGCTTTTAAGGACGGCGGTATAGCTCGACTCGATTCAAGCTACGCAAGGGGCACACGATATTATTTTCCTGGTTTAGGCGGAAGTTCATCGTAATTAATTTAACCTTTTTTTACACCGACAGGCATCTATGCTTTTTATAATGTTTTAAATAAGATAGAGTAGGATATTCTTTTAATGAGTCCCCTTCGAAATGCACTAATCTGACAAACCTAAATACCCCGACTATAGTATTAAAAAATGACAACTATCTGAAAACTGATGAAGGATTATTGTCTGCTGTATAAACGAGACTGTTGCTAATATACGCGGTGAAAAAAGTGGATGATATGTTAACTGAGAAGAAATTTCATTTGATGACCGTAGAAGATACTTATCATACTTTAGGATCAAAAGATGACGGTATCAGTGATAATGAGGCAAAGATACGCCTTGAAAAATATGGACTAAATGAGATCCAAGAAGCTGAAAAAACAAGTCTTCTCAAACTCTTTTTATCGCAGTTCAAATCATTTCTTGTTTTGATCTTAGTCGCCGCTGTAGTTATTTCATTTGTTTCTTCAATTTTCTTTGGAGGAGAGATTTTTGAATCTATAGCGATTTTTGTGATTGTTTTTGCCAACGCAATTTTAGGGTTTGTACAAGAATACCGTGCTGAGAAAGCAATTGAAGCATTGAAACAGATTGCAGCACCAGAAGCATTGGTTTTTAGAAATGGAATCGAGATGAGAATCCCTTCAAGAGAATTAGTACCTGGTGATATTGTTCTTCTTGAAATGGGTAATAAAGTTCCTGCTGATGTACGCTTAATAGAAGCTATTAATCTCACAATAGAAGAAGCATCACTTACTGGAGAGTCTGTTCCTGTTCAGAAAATTGTTCAACCTCTTGAAACGGATGCTTTGCTTGCAGATCGTAAAAATATGGCATATTCTGGCACTACTGTTGCATACGGACGAGGAAAAGGCATGGTCATTGCTACAGGAATGACTACAGAACTAGGTAAAATAGCTCAACTGATTCAAACAGCAGAAGATGAATTAACACCATTACAAAAACGGTTAAATGTTGTAGGCAAATGGCTTGGTGTTGGCTGCATTATCGCAGCCGCGATTGTTGCATTGACTGGATTAATTCGTGCACCTGCCATTACACAGCCTTTTCTAGTAGAACTGTTTCTTTGGAGTGTTAGCATAGCTGTAGCAGGGGTTCCTGAAGCTCTTCCAGCAGTTGTAGTTATAGCACTGACCGTTGGCGTACAGAGAATGGCAAAAAGGAACTCAATTGTAAGAAGATTACCTGTCGTTGAAACCTTAGGCAGCACGTCCGTAATTTGTACTGATAAAACGGGGACCCTCACAAAGAACGAAATGACCGTTTCCAAATTGTATACGAATTCAAAAATTATAGATGTTACCGGTTCTGGCTACGCTCCAAAAGGCGAGTTTTTCCTTAAAGGAACAACTGTTGATCCGCTAAAAGATCCCAATTTAAGACTCCTCCTTCAAGTTGGAGCTTTGTGTAATGATGCCCATTTTCAGATCAATGCTTCAATGAAAGAGAAAAATCCCTCAACTGATGACTTAGAGTTATTTGGAGATCCAACAGAAGGTTCTTTGATTGTTGCAGCAGCAAAGGCTGGTATTATCCATGAAGAACTAAAAGAAGAGAATCCGAGGATATGGGAAATCCCTTTCACATCAGAAACCAAATTTATGGCAACCGTTCATGCAACAAATCATGAAACACTATTTGTTGGTGTAAAGGGAGCACCTGAGACCATATTGTATCTTTGTAAGAACATTCTTGAGGACGACAAAATTATTCCCTTAACTAATGAGAAAAGAGAAGAAATCAGTAGCATTAATTTAGATATGGGTGCTCATGCCCTTCGCGTTTTAGGAATGGCTTATCGTGAAATTCAAGATACCAAAATGGAACTTACTGAGGAGACTGTTTTAAATGACTTAGTGTTCGTTGGCCTAGAGGGTATGATTGACCCTCCAAGAGAAGAAGTTATTCGTGCGGTAGAGAAAACGAAGTCTGCATGCATTCGAACTATCATGATTACTGGAGACCAAAAACTCACCGCGACAACAATTGCAAAAGAAATCGGTATTCTTGAGGAAGGAGATTTAGTTCTTACAGGAAAAGAACTTGAACAGATGAATGACGAAGAGTTTAATGAAATTGTTGAGAAAGTCTCTGTTTATGCGCGTGTGTCACCTGAAAACAAGAATAAAATAGTCAACGCATGGAGGGAGAAAGGTCATATCACCGCCATGACGGGTGATGGAATTAACGATGCCCCTGCTCTGAAAAGGGCAGATATTGGCATAGCCATGGGAATTACGGGCACAGATGTGGCTAAAGAAGCCAGTGATATGATTCTCACGGATGATAATTTTGCGACAATTGTAGCTGCTGTGGAAGAAGGAAGGGGAATTTTCGATAATATAAAAAAATATCTTTCATATCTTTTACGAGGCAATGTTGGCGAAATTCTTCTACTTTTCATAGCTGCAAGCTTCTTGGCACTTCCAATTCCATTGTTGGCAATTCAAATCTTATGGATTAACTTAGTCACGGATGGCTTCCCTGCTGTCGCCTTAGGCGTTGACCCAAAAGAACCAGATATATTAGAACGCCCACCAAGAGATCTCAATGAAAGCGTATTTGATACGAGGATACGGCTGTTTATTGTGGGGATGGCGACACTGATGGTTGCTACTACTTTGCCTCTATATTGGTGGATTATCAATACAGGTGCTTCAGTCGAATACGCAAGAACTATGATATTCAGTCTTGTAGTAGCGTTCGAACTATGGAGTGCCTTTGCAGCTCGCTCTGAGAAATATTCTCTTTTTAAGATTGGACCACTCACGAACAAATGGCTTGTTATTGCAGTAGTCTCTTCCATTGCTCTACAAATAGTAGTTGTGTACGTTCCATTTCTCCAACCAGTCTTTCACACAGTGCCTTTATCCCTGATGGACTGGGTACTCATCATTCTCCTCAGTTCAACCGCACTTATTAGCGTTGAGATCGTAAAATTCCTCAGACCTTATGAACAATTTGTCTGTGAAGCTCCACCTTAAAAATAGCAAATCGAAAGAATAAAGACGCATATCATAATCTAAATAGATAATTTCTTGAACAATTTTTTTCTAAAAACAAAGAATAGAGTCACGAGAAGAACCATTACGCCACTTATAATCAGAAATGACAGAATCAAATTAGATGACATAGGATCCAGTTCAAGTGTCTCTAAATAGTACTCCATTATGCGCCCAACTTTGCTTAGACTTTCGCTGTCTACATTTTCTATAGTATCATTTGTTGTATGGTGCCATCTGAAGAAATTGTATCCATCCTTACTTCTTTGTTGGATTATATCCACGGCTGGAATTCCAGCGTCGATGAAGGGTCGATGGTCATCTATTATCGACGAACCTGTCTGGTCTAAAAAATTCTCGCCGTATCCGAGTTTATTTGCCAATTCCCAAATCCTATTTGTTTGCTGGTCATCAGAAGATCTTTCTTTGTGCAAATTCAAATTGTAATCTCCCACGATATCTAAAATCACCGCTAATTTCATTCGATTTTTATCTGAATCAGAGAGACTTTTGACAAAATAAGTGCTTCCAATAATCCACCCACTCTGTCCACCTTTCCAACCAGAAATGCCTCCTTGGTCTTCTGCGTCGAATAGAACTATCCAAACTTCATATCCTTCTGGGATAGATAGGATTCTTGCCAGTTCTAACAAAACCACGACTCCGGACCCACCGTCATTTATTCCTGGAACCGGATCTTTGCGTTTATTTCTATCGGGATCCTTATCAGCCCACGCTCTGGCATCATAATGTGCTCCTAGAACTATGATTCCCTTGGAATTATCATTTTGGTTAGATTTTTTGGCGATTAAATTATTGAGTGTGATGCGGTTCGTATGTTCCCAACTTTGAATCTCTACACTCCATAACGAATTTTCCAATGTCTTTTTTGCATATTCTAAAAATTCTTTGCTATTCTCACTTCCAGGGAGAAGAGGCGCTAACTGATCATATTCTTCAAGATGCTTAAATGTTACGCCTGTATCAAATTCCAGATCAGGTTGATTTAATGCCTGTAACTGTTGAGTTTGAAAAGGACAAATGATCGTACAGACTATCAGAAACGCAATACCGAACGTCTGGAATTTGGAATTAAAATACAAAAAATCACCAAACAAGCAATTGATAGAATATTTGAAGGGTTCTATTATATGTTAATTTAAATCAAAGCCTTTTTCTTTCAATTTGCGGGAAACTCTTGATATAACAGATTGTTTCTTTCAGAAACTGATTTCAATAGCTTTTTCATCGACCTTTGTTGCATATCCCTTCTTAACCATGATTCTCATAATCTCATTGAGTTCCTTAGGTGGGATGGTACTGAATGACTGCTTCGCTCTCACAAGATCAATTAGGGTTATTACCCAGGAATCTTGGGCCCAAGCTTCTAGTATCCACTCGTAAATGATATCGGACCAAGCTTCCAGGCTTCGCCAGTAAATCCGAAGTCGTGTTTCTTCTTTGCTGACCCATTTTGCAAGATTTCGTGCAATTAAAAATTCCATAATGGACCTTACGTCCTCTTCTGAGAGGCTTCGCTTTATATCGCAGTTATACCAAGGATATTGATCCTTGAGCTCCATTAAACTTACGATATGCTTTGTAAAATATTTTGCCCAGTCTAAAAGAAGATTTGCCCAATCTTCGCGCCAGGATTCTAAATGATCGGCACGTGAAGGCTCTGAAAACATCCATGGATGCGAAATCCATT
>JAEORY010000107.1 GCA_016840645.1 Candidatus Borrarchaeota archaeon
CCGAATAATGTAATTTCCGTTGCCATCATTTCAATTTGTGTTTCATATACTCTTTTCTTTAGTTGCGCATTAATATTCACTCCCAGGGAAGTTCAAATTCATTCCGATTTCAAAAAGATCACTGATTCAAGATGGTCTGGATACGGCTGGCAGGAGTCAATAGAGTATTTACAGCAGGAAAACTATTCTGCAGATACTGTGATTTTTCCCATGCCAAAGTGGGGGTTTGAGTTTATTGCAAAAGACCTATACCCACGTATTTATGGTAGTGGATATATAGCAGACTACTTTAATGACGCTGAGTTAAGTAGATATCTTATTGAAGACAATACTTGCGTCTTTTTAATTCGCAGATATACACCTGAAAAATACGAAGATTTTGCTTCACTGGTAGAAATATTTCCTGAGATTACATTAGTAAAAATCATAGAGGTTTATGAAATTCCTGAAGTTTATATTTTCGTCAAATCTTGATTCATCATTTACAACCAGTATTGAGAAAAAATCACTTATAGATTTTGTATCGAGAAACTAGATCAAGGGTTATAGCATCTAACCCTTAAATGGGCGTATCCAAGTGAAAATCACTGAAAAACTGACGTTTGTATTAATAATTTTTTTCGGTGCTCTTTTACGACTCTATTTTGCAGTTATTCATCCTGTGAATTCTGATGCTGCATGGCATTTAGCAATTGCAGAAGATATAGCTAAATTAGGACATATTCCCCAAGCTGATACCTTTCGCCACTACCCATTCCTTTGGCATCCACCACTTTTTCACTTAATTGCAGCACAACTCTACGAAACTACATCAAATGCTTTAATCATGCAACTCTTATCACCCATTTTCGGAATAATGACACTTTTCATTACATTTGTATTCATTAGATATCTATTTAGGACAGATATAGCCTTACTTACCACGTTTTTCCTTGCAGTTATTCCCCTGCATTTATATTTTAGTGTAATAAGTTATGTTAGTACTGCAATTACGTTCCTTACAATTTTTTGTGTTTTTCTTTATCTTAGAGGGCTATCTGATGGAAATCAGAAGATGCTGATTCTTTCAGGATTAAGTTTTGGACTTTCGATCCTCACGAAAGCAACTGGCTTTGCAATAGTTTTCATTCTATTGATTATTTTTAGGCTTTATTACAACAAGAAACAGAAAGCTAAAGTGTCTAGTTTGCTATTAACAATTATCATCGGTTTCCTAGTCGGTACTCTTTGGTATATAAGACCATATCTTGCATATGGTAACCCTTTTGGTCCCGCTGCGTTCTTATTTGGATCTACTTCAAGAAGAAATATTTTAGAGATCATTATCACAGAAAGATCATACCTAATTTTTTTTAATCAACCAGATAGAATACTTGCATACTTTTGGGTTCTTAGTAGAAATAGTTCTATTGTTTCGTTTATTACACCTATAGCTCTGTCTCTGACTTTTCTATATGGTCTTTTTGAACTTTTACGAAGACGAAAAGATTCCGATATTATTCTAATGGCAATTGTATTTGTTTTTACAGCAATAGTCATTGTATATCTACTTGACCATATGGAAATTCATGGCATTAGGTTAAGTCTGCCAATGCTCCCTGCACTATCCGGAATCCTTGCTTTTGGCGTTTTAAGGCTGTTTTTCAGTGAAAAAACACATATCCTCTACTCTTGGAGACTTTATTTACTTACTTTTCTATTTTCGCTTATTTGCGCGTCATCTACTTATGCGATATACGAAAAAACATATACTGTATCAGCTGATATCGAAATAGTTAGAAACGCTTGCATTTGGATTGATCGATATACAATGGATTCAACAAAATTACTTAATGACGGCTGGAGAGATGATGTAGAATATCTTTCAAAAAGATACACCGTTTATTCAGGTACAGATGCAAATTTTTCTCGCATTCTTAATACTGCTCAAATAAACAATGTTACATATCTTTTGCTTCAGGAATCCTTCGGTTTAGAGGAAGGCACTATAGAATTAATTGATACATCTACAAAGTTCAATAAAGTCTATGAAAGTGATTTTTCCATTCATATTTATTTCATGAAATGAATTAAAAGTAAGTAGACTTTGTTCTTTAAGTTCACTCTAAACGTTGAAATTATCAAATAACCGAATAAATAAGTGACAAAAATTTGAAGATTCTAATGGTCTATCCATACTTTGATCATCCAAGTTCGCACACCCTCTGTAAAGGACTTGTGGAAAGAGGTTGCAAACTTACAATCTTTTGTTGCCCTCATAAAAATGAAAAGAGTTTAGAGGGTGTAGAAATCATTCATACTCCTTATTTATTCAAATTAAGACCGTATTTTCCAATATCGATTCCGAAAGTGCTGTCATTTGGGGATTTTGACATTTTACACCTCCATGAAGATTATCAATTAAATACTTTCTATTGTTCGTTTCTTTCAAGGACTAGGACCAGTATCCCAACTATTCTTACTGAACACTATGACGGTTATGTAATTGGACATACGGGTTGGAGACTTCTTCGATTATTAACCAATACCTTTATCGGAAAAACTGTGGTTCGTGGATGCGATGGATATATAGCACAAACAAAAGGGTCACGCGAATATTTAATCAACCAAGGCGCAAAATCCGAGCTTATAGCTATACTTTATCATCCAGTCGACACTCGTCTTTTTGCACCGAGAAGAAGTAATGCTCTTAATAAATTCCTATCAAGCGATGAAATCAAATTTCTTTTTGTAGGGCGATTAGAAAAGTCAAAAGGTGTCTATTGCCTTATTCATGCCATGAAACCTCTATTACAAAGTAAGTTGAATGCTAAGTTGTTTATAATTGGAAGAGGTATTGAAGAAAGGAATTTGAAAACACTAGTTTCCTCTCTAAATTTGACTGATTATGTCACATTTCTAGGAAATGTACCATATGAACGCCTGCCCGAATTTTATAATGCGTGTGATGCCCTTATATTACCTAGTTTAATTGACCCCTCACCTTCTGTAATTTTGGAAGCAATGGCCTGTGGAAAACCTGTTATAGGATCTAAAGTAGGTGGAATCGATGAGGTACTTGTTGATAGAGAGACAGGTTATTTATTCAAACCCAACAACTATAAAGAATTGTCTTTACTGCTTAGAAAATTTGTCGAATCACCTGAAATAATTCAACAACTCGGAAAGAATTCAAGAACAAGAATCGAAGAAGTTTATGCTCTTGATAAAATATCTAAAAAACATATTAAGATTTATGAAAAGGTTTTGGCTAAAAAACCTAAAACGAAATAATTTGATAAAAGAATGGCGGGCCCGACGGGACTCTCAGAAACGAGCAGATGCTCAATTTCCTTTGAACCCGCGGCCATCGGGTGTCTCTACCTGAAATAGGTATAAGAGCCCGACGCTTTCGGCCTCAACTATTTGATTGGTCTACCTAGCTGAGCTACGGGCCCATAAATCAAATTAATAAGATAAAAGGAGATTATTGCTGAAAATTATAAAAACGTTTTGTATTTAACTTCCTGTACTAAACTTTCTGTTATTTGATGCAATGGAGGGTAATTAGCTGTCTAGAGCTCTGAGAAGGCGTTTGTTTACCTATTATTCAACTTATGAAAAGTATTTTGAAAATGCAGAACGTCATCGAAAGGAAGAAGATACTGTAGGTAAACTCTTTTTTCCAGGGCTCAAATCTCTAATAAGAAGTTCAAAAAATGGTATGTTTCTTGACGTTGGTACTGGCAGTGGCGTAATCGTAAGAAAGGTTGCGACAGAAGGCATATATTCAGTTGGCGTAGATATTTCACGAGCAGGTATTCGTCTCGGAAAGAAAATGGCCATCTCTGAACAAATTGACCACAAGATAGAATTTCTCATAGGAGATGCAACACGATTACCTTTCAAGGATGATGCATTTACTATTGTAGAGTGTCAAGAACTACTTGAACACCTTCCAAATCCTGGTTCGTGCATCTCTGAACTCTCAAGGGTAACTAAACGAGACGGTTCTGTCCTTATTCAGACACCTAATTTTGCCAGCCCATTTGTGGTGGTGTCAGAAAAGGGAGTTGAGAAAGGAAGAAATGATCTTAAAACGGCTTTTATTGCATTTGTTAGTGCAATAGTTAGTAAAAATCAATTAAAACGGCTTTTTATGTTTCTTATTATGTATCTTCAACTCAATCTTTTGAAAAACCACACTTTTTCATTAGTTTTAAAGCCACGCCTTTCGAAAGACCCCGCTTTCGCTTGTGGCGACAAGGACGATTTAGTATACTTGTCAAATATAATTGAGATTGAACATTTCATTACAAGACTGGGTTTGACTATCCTTTTCTCTTCGAGTTACGTGATACGAAAAGCGCATCCGTTAGCCAAAGCAATTGCTTCCGTAATTGACTCTTTGCCAATCCTCAATAAATTCGGTCCAAATTGTTTCATCCAGGCTAAGAAGAAATAGTGTTTAATTTCACCGTAAATACAAATTAATGAGAGTTATCTGATGTCCACCGCATATTATCTCTGTATGCACAAAACCGCGGGTGAACCTGTAAGAAAACTATTGGTACGCCAATCGCTCATCAATACGAATCTACGAATCGAAAAAGATGAAAATTACATCTATTTTCCTTTGACTAAACTTCCGTCAGATCAAGAGAAGGAGCTGATTTCCTCTTTTGTGAAAGACTTCTCTATCGGAAATAAGGTTTTTCAAGTTAAAGATCAAGGGCCTAAGAATCTTCTTGAAACCCTAGATGGAGTCCTGCAACCAAAGGAACTTGTTTTTGTACCTCATAGTTATGATGTGATAGGGGATATCGCGATCCTAGATATTCCTTCAGAGTTATCACAGCATTCACATACTATAGGAGAAGCCTTACTAAAGGCCCATAAACATATTACAACCGTCTTAGATAAAAAGGAGGTTATACAGGACCTATATCGAGTAGGAAAATATGAAGTTATCGCCGGAGAAAACCGAACAGAAACGATTCATCGAGAATATGGATGTCGGTTTGCAGTAGATGTTACAAAAGCATTTTTTAGTCCACGCCTAAGCACAGAACATAATAGAGTTGCCTCTTTAGTTAAGCCAAACGAAACTGTAATCGACATGTTTTGTGGAATTGGACCATTTTCTATTTTGATTACTCGTAAAGTTGTTTCAAATGTACATGCAATTGATGTTAATCCTAATGCTATCGAATATCTCGAAAAAAACATTAAACTCAACAAACTTCGGGGAACAATTGTACCTTATGTAGGTGACGCCAGAGACGTTGTTAGTAAAAACAATCTTATCGGAATTGCTGATAGAGTAATAATGAATCACCCAGTAGCCGCTGATGAGTTTATAGATGTTGCTTGTATTGCCATCAAAAAAGAGGGAGGAATTCTTCATTTCTATGATTTTCTTAAATCAGAGGAACTGGAACAGTCAATGGAAGAAAACGTAATTGCTCAAGTAATCAAGTTCTCACGACAAGTTGAAAAGATACTTACAAAAAAAATCGTTCGACCAATTGCACCCCATACTTATCAAGTGGTTATAGATCTAAAAATCAATTGATCTTTGTTTTATTTCACCCTTAACGTGATTGTTATTTCCGTGTCTGGTTTTTTGAGTTGCTCTACCAGACGTCGATCCAAATCTATTGCAGCCTTGTCAGAATTGATTAAAAAGGTTCTATCCGAAATAAAAGCACTTTTTCTTCCTACGAGATCTGTTGGATGACTAAAAGTCAATTGTGGTGACCCTTTGCCCGTAATTTGTTCGATCAACCCATCTACTTCAATGATAACTTCTATAATTGCATCGATTTTCTTAGCATGCTTCTTAAATTCTTCTGTTAAATTCGTTGCGGCTGCGCTTGCACCAACTGCAATAATGCAATCGGCACGTGTACTGATTTTTTGTTCGCGAGTAATTTCAAATGTGGTTTTATGAGTTGCTCGAATGTTTTTATGACCTCTGGCAATAATCTTCTCAATTACTGGTGACAACCTGATTTAACACCATTCTGTATCAATTATCAAGAATATTAGAACTTTTTTTAATTCTTCTCTTCATTTTAAAAAAAATCTAATTATGGTGCATAGAAGTTAGACCAAAGGGGTTTTTATACTCAAATTATAGTATCACATGATGAAAACGCCTGCTCTTCACTGAAACTATACTCAACAAGAAGAAAGAAAAAAGTGGAGATTGGCTTAAGTGAGAGTTACAAGAACTGAGCACATCTGGTTGAAACCAACTACTACCCTAAGTCACCTTTGTCATCTCTCAAAAAACTTGTATAATGAGGCTAACTATGCTATTAAGCAGTCATTGAAAGCTCAGGGAACGTGGATACGGTACAACGAACTCTACCATCAGTTAAAACGCAGTATTAATTACCAACAATTGCCAGCGCAAACAGGACAACAGATCCTTCGATTACTTGATAAAGCATGGAAATCATTTTTTCGGGCGATTAAAGAATGGAAACGGCATCCTGAGAAGTTCAAGAAGAAACCACGGTCACCCAAATACAAAAAGAAGAATGGTGAACATCTGTTAGTGTTCACAACCAGCAGTGCCGCATCAAAAACAACATGCTACTATTTCCAAAGAAGTTTATTTGTGATTGTGCAATAACAACACGACTAGTGGATACCACCGATCTGAGAGAAGTGAGATTAATTCCCAAGGGAGTGGGGTATGTGTGTGAAATCGTCTACCAGAAAGTGATTGCACCGAAGGAACGTGATAAAACACGAATTGCCGGCATCGATTTAGGGGTCTCGAATATCATCGCTATGGTAAATAACATCGGGAAAAAACCGATTGTTGTTAAGGATGATGGCAGAGGGATAAAGAGCATCAACCAGTTCTATCAGAAGGAAAAGGCGCGGCTACATAGTATGTATGACAAGCAGGGGATACAAGACGGCACAAAAATGAAAAAACTGCGCGTCAAGTACGAAAAAAAATCGAAGGATTACCTCCACAAACTCAGTAGAAGTCTCATAACTTGGTGTGTGCAGCATCGCATCGGCAAATTGGTGATGGGGTATAATCCCGAGTGGAAACAACAGGTGGAATTAGGTAAGCGGAATAACCAAACCTTTGTGTTGATACCCTATCAGAAAATCATCTCCCTTATAAAGTATAAAGCAGAAGAACAGGGGATCGAGGTAGAATTAGTAGAAGAGAATCATACCAGCAAGTGTAGTTTTCTGGATAACGAAGCCATAGAACATCACGAACAGTATCTAGGAAAGAGAATAAGAAGAGGCTTATTCAGAAGTGCGCAGGGGGTTCTCATCAATGCCGATGTCAATGGAGCAGGTAATATAGTAAGAAAAAGCGAACCGAACGCCTTTACGCAAGTGAAGGCTGACGGGGTAGGAGGGTGTTTCATTGGGTTACACCCGGTGCGATGGAATTTCCTGATGAATGATGAGCTCGCACGAAGTCATTTGAACCATATGGCTCAAATTGCATAACCTAAGGTAGTATAATAGTCCAACGGAACAACAGGGATTTTAGAGTGATTGTATAATGACTGACAAAAGTCAGAATGATCAGGATTTATTGAAAAAGAAGGAGCGCCTTATACGACATTTTATTGCATCTAATACCCTTAAAACAGAAAAAGTGATTCGTGCATTCAAAGAAGTCCCTCGAGAATTATTTTTACCAAACTCACTGAGAGATAACGCCTATAATGATACACCGCTACCTATTGGTAATGGACAAACAATTTCAGCGCCTCATATGTGTGTGATTATGGCTGAAATTTTAGATCTAGAGATCGGGATGAAGGTGCTAGAAATAGGCACAGGTTCAGGGTATCACGCAGCATTAATTGCAGAAATTGTTGCTCCAAGTGATGAAAAAACATCTGGACATGTTTTTTCAATAGAAAGAGTCAATAAGTTAAGTGAATTAGCCCGCAAAAATATAGAACAGGCAAAATATTCTGATAGAGTTACTGTTATTCATGGTGACGGAACACTCGGATATCCTGAGCAAGCCCCCTATAATAGAATTCTTGTCACGGCGGCAGGTCCGAAGATACCAGAACCATTAATAGATCAATTGAAGATTGGTGGTAAACTAGTCATACCGATAGGTGGGGTTTACTTCTTTCAAACATTGATACTTCTGACGAAAGATTTAGAGGGTAAAATAAAGAAAGAAAAAAGAGGCGGAGTTTCTTTTGTGCCTTTGATAGGGGAACACGGACATTAAATTCCTCTTTACACGAGACTTATTTTAAATACAGTAACAACGCGTATGTTCTCGTGGGATTCTGAATATAGAAATGGAAAAGTACCTCCAATATATAGTACATTGTCTCTTGTTGCCCGTTCAAAAGTTACTAGAGATTCCCGAACAAATTGTTCCCAATTGATTTCGTTCTCTAATTTTTCGCCATCAAGATTATCAAAGATATAGTATATGTGTTTTTCCGGATAAAGAGTAGGTTGCTTAAAGTACGTACTTGTATAAACACTTGTTCGGTTTGTATAATAGTGAAAGAGCATTGGTTTTGTCGTAACTATCAAGGAATCGCTTGGTGTGTTCGAGTTTATCCACGTTGCGGCCCTTTTAAAGGCAATTCGATCGTATTGCAATTCTAAGAAATAATTATGGTTAATTGTGATGTAATATGAACTGACGAAAGTACCAAGGATAAATGCTAGAATAAAAACCTCTTTAAGGGTAGTAAATCTAAAATTACGAGTTTTATTTTCAATATAATGATAAACATTGAGAACCCCATATCCAGTAAATAAAGAAAGCGCAGGAACAAGTGTGCACAGATATCGCGGTTGAGGATTGCCCGCCCATAGGATAAAATGTAAGGATCCTAAACCTAGCCAGACATAAAAGATCGCATTGATTTTCAAGTTTCTAATTGATGTGAACAATCCATATACGAAAAAAATTGTCACAAGAGGTGTGAGGGTATAGAATGGAATGCCTTTTGTTGAGTAATAGAGTAGATTCCGCCTAAGTACTCCTAAATATCCTCCTAAAAGCGAAACACCAGATTCCTGTTGTGTTACATATACACTTTGGAACGGATTACCAAAGATAAGATAATTACGCAAAAACCAAATGCTGGATGCACAAAATAAAACGATCAATACAGCCAAAAACATTGTCTTACTTGGCCACGATATCCATTTTCTCATAAGAAGCAATACCACAAGTATAATCGGGAAAAAAAGCAAACTAGGGTATCGAGTTAAGAATAAAGCTCCTGTAATAAATGTACAAAGCCACATCATTATGTTTGACTTTTCTCTTATTGCTAAGATAAGTAAGTATATTGAAACGACAGCCAAAAGAGTCGCTGTTGCTTCCGATATAGCTCTAGATGTATGGGTAATATGTTGGGGATTAATTAAGACTAACGAACTTGAAAGAAGTGCCATTTTTTCATTACTTACTGTCTTTATCATCAAGAATGTAAGAGGGATTGTTAAACTTCCTACTATTGTAGAAATCAATAATGCTGAAAATTCAATGTCCCCAATAAATAATGATATTATAGCAACTATTATGGGATAACCAGGTAAATAATATCCGAGATCTTCACCCATAATCGTATAGCCATTACCTGTAATCATGTTTCTGGCTAAAGTTAGGTAATAGTAAATATCCCATACGTCTGCATATGGACGTATGACAATAAGTTGCCTAATAATGAATGCAAAAACAAATAGGGTGACAAGGATTAAAGCATCTCGACCTGATTGGCGATATGACTTAGAGTAGATTCGCATCGTTGTCCGCATTTTCTTCGACCTAATTAGGTGCCATTGAACGTTCAATTAAAGAAATAAAAATCTTTGTCTATGTGCCTTCATTTGTCTAAGCATTAACCCTTGTATCATATTTACGGTCAGACAATTGGCAATCATGTATATTTCTATTTACTAACTTCTCGAAATGTTATAATGTCTCCGCAAGAAGACCCTCCAACTTGTTGGGGGGATAAATTGCGCTGTTTTACTGGTTTCACTTTCACGGCAGTGTCCCCCAGTTTAAATAGCGGTTTGCGGATACTAACTATCGTGAGTGACATGGCGCTCAAGGGAACAGAGGAAGAGCTGTGATGAAACGCACCTACAAATTTCGCCTGTATCCCACCGCATCACAACAGGCGACCTTCATCCAATGGCTGACTAGCTGTCGTCTATTGTATAATACCGCGCTTGCCGAGCGAAAAGAGGCCTGGGAAACTCAGAAACGATCAGTTACGTATGGTGAGCAAGCAAGCCAGCTAAAAGACGCTAAAAAGGCCAATCCATTGTTACAAACGGTT
>JAEORY010000108.1 GCA_016840645.1 Candidatus Borrarchaeota archaeon
TTCAAAAGTGATATTGGATGTGATTGTTGATTTTGATATTCAAAGTAACTATTTATACTGTCTAAAATATACTTATAAGTTAGACAGTAAAACATATCGGTTAATAAATAAAATAACAATTACTTAAGTCCATAAATCCCCTTTTGCGTTAAAAATAACACTTGCATACTGTCTAAATATTTAGTAAATTTATTATATCACTTAGATAGTCTGGAAATACCAACCAAAAGGGGATTTTTCACATGAAAAAACAACCTAAACCAGGGAGAATCCAGAAAGGGACCAACCCGAACGCACCCAGGAAAGGATCCACGATCAAAGTCGAGCCCATCAGGGACCTGAAAGACATCGACACGATCAAGAAACTGTTGTACAACAACCCGCTCCACAGCTGTCTTTTTACGGTGGGCATCAACACAAACTTGAGGGCTAGCGATCTTTGCAGGATCACGGTCAGACAAGTCCGGGGATTAGAGCCCATGGAATCCATCGAATTCAAGGAGAAAAAGACCGGTAAGATCAAACGCGTGACACTGAACAATGAATGCATACGCGCCATAGAACGGCTTTTGGCCTCTCGGGAATACAGGGACAGCGATCCCTTATTTTTGGGCCAGAGAGGCCCAATAAAGCCCACCACGGTACACAAATACGTCAAGGCATGGTGTAAGTCCATCAATCTGAAAGGGAATTACGGTTCCCATACGCTTCGTAAGACGTGGGGCTATCATCAACGGGTGACATTTGGCTCTGGCATTCCCGAGCTCATGGTTGCGTTTAACCACAGCACCCAGAGACAGACCCTGGATTATCTATGCGTCCAGCCCGAAGAAGTCAGAAGTTTGTATGCGAATGAATTATAAATAGATATTAAACTGAATTTAAGGGGATATCTCTAAAATAAGATCCGAAAATGCAACTATTGGAGCTTATCCAAGATACCCGAGAAAAAGAAATGTAGACCTGTAGAATGCAAAATATGTGAATGGACTGGCTAGTAAAGTCAGAAAATTCAGAAATACCCTTTGCATATTATACCTTTTTTTATTAATATTCATTGAAAAGTAACAAAAATCCATAGTTCAAACTAATCATATAATGATATGGCTGATTTCTTCTGGGGAGAGGAGAAGGAATATTTCAAACGGTTAATATATAACATGTTTGGAAACAGGCACGTGTTGAATGAATGGATTAGTCTTCACAGTGAAGTATCATAGATAACAATTCCGTGCGTTTGAACACTAGCTTATATTAATATTATTAGGATTCTGAAATGAGTGCTACGATGCCCAGGGAGTTTTGGGAGGTATTTTGGAACGTAGTAGGAGGTGGTATTGTTGCAATTCTTATTTTTTTTATACAGTTCATAAGAAAAAAAATTAATAGGCGTGCTTTCCGGAAGGTATTCGGTGACGATGTTGAAGAAACTTATCATTTGATTTATCCTTCATACCAGTCTCCTTCGTTGAATACAACATACACAAAGCCTGCTTCTAAGGTTCCCAGAAGAACATCCGGGGCAACCAACCTCACAATAATTAACTCTACTGCTGCAACGCGAACTGTGAACCATTTGGCTTTTATGATTGGTAGCAATTCAAACACACCAACACGTATAATTTCTGACATTGAAGCTGATACTCTGATGGATATTTCCTTTATTTCAATAGGGAGCAGAACAAGTCATAAAACGGTTGATTTATTTGACAATAAAAATAATATTTTTATAGATATGAAAGGTGGTGAGATACAATCAAGGGAATCCGGGGAAATAATTATCAAAGCGAAGTCAACAGTTGATTTCGGTATTATAGTAAAAATCAATCCTTTAGAAAATCCAAAGAGGACTTGGCTTTGTTGCGCTGGTTTTGGTGAATGGGGCACAAGTGGTGCTGCTTGGTGGCTTTCGCGTAATTGGAAGAAAATCTACAAGAGAGCCAAAGATCGACCCTTTGCCTGCATTACCAGTACAAAAGTCGGAAGTGACGATTCAACTCGGATGATTCATCTTTTTTTATCAGCTGAGGATGTAGTCAAAACTGTGCAAGAGACATAATAAAAATCAGAGAAGTTACTGATTTCGAATATTCTATTTAGTAGTAGGAATATACATGAGGAAAAAATGGACCTATAAGGAGTTTGCGGAATTTTTGGCAACTCAACTGATGAACATATTAGAAAAGTTCATTGAAAAACGCTTACCCGAATGGATATATGAATCATTTGTAAAGATTAAAACTAAAAACTTATTAAAGGAATGGAGTATTTTTGAGACATTCATTATGGCTAACACATTATTAAATATATTTAAATCGAACAAATATAAATACCAAATGTTAGATGCTTTTCACGAAAAGATAAATAATAGATTAGTAGAAATAAATATATTTAAAAGTCAAAGTGAATTTAATAAGTTACTTAGGGAGAGGTATGCTACTTATTCAAAAGCATTAGGAAATAAAAAATCTCCAGGTCCATTACATTGGCTTTCAAAGTCCTTCTGTAAATATTGTAAAAATGAATATGATATCCCAAGCATTGTAGCTACTGCCTCTTACTTTATAGATATATCTAAAAGCCATAAAACATTTATCGACAACTTGTTAAAAGATCATATAGATATTGTGGAATGACTTGGGATGATAATATACATGGAATAATACAAACAAAGTGAGGTAAAGTTCAATTATGCTACTGAACTATAGGAATGGTAAAACTTACTTTTGTGTGGCGTAAATTATTGTGCTAAAGAGACAGAGGCATATTTTCAAAAGCATGAAGTCAATTATCTACAAAGTTCTGAAACAGTCCAGAACTCTTACTGGATATTGAGATAAACCTAAAGTACAAAAACAGGAATATCCCCGAGACGCCAGAACAGAAGATGGACAGTTCTTTGGAATGTCAGAACTGTTGGTGGACCGGTAACGAATCGGAACTGATGGAGGTCAGGAACATCGGCAGGAACTTTGAGGTCATCACCAGGGAGCGGGACTGCCAGAAGCGTAAGAGCCTGGTGGTGGAGCAAGAGCAATAAAAGGACTATCAAATGGTTGAGAAGATCAAAGAAGAAATGGGATTTACACCCTCTGAGAAACGTCTTGTTCAACGATCCTCCAGCAGAGACAGAAGAATTATTAATCAGACGAGAGTATTATCTGAACTGTACCTGGCCAAGCAGATAAGCGCGTGTGCTGAGAAGGTTATTAAATCGAATGAAAGACTGGGAGAATCGGTTGAGAAATATACAGGTGTAATGGTTTGGTTAACGAGGGCTCTTGTCTTCGTAGGGCTATGCCATATCATTGCTGCTATCATTAGTTAAAAAGTAAATTCCTCAAATGGTTTTCAATGTAAATCCAGAAACTGAAATCCCCAAGGAAGGAGAGCGGGATCGGTATTGTAAGGGGGGAGACATCTACGCCATTTTTAGCTAAGCGAGTGAAGTGGAGAGTAAGAGTTCAGGAAAGGTAAGAGGTTCGTAATGATCCATGATTGTTATAGTAAGGGGAAATAAAATGTTAAATTCACGAAATTTTATAACTTACTTTTTAATTTTCTTTCCACATTGGTTATACACACAAGAAGTAAAGGAAGTAGATCAACTAAGGCAATATCATGGTAAAATGTGTAATTACGTAATTGAGTTTACACAAAAGGCCGAAACACTGAGAGAATACGGACGATTTGAAATGGCAGACTATTGGTCTGATTTAGCAGATTTAGCCGCTGAATATGCATTAACTACTGACCATGTAGCGGACTTATTATACATTAATAAGATATCGAAGGAGAAAGCTATACAGTTTTGGACGGAGAATAAAATAAAAAATGTGAAATTATATATGATCGATTATAGTCATAAAGCTTATATTGAAATGGTAGATTCAATAATTGATGTTATAAAAAAACAAGCTGAGATAGACAGAACCTATCGTGAGCCCTGGAAAGTAGCTGAGGAATTTAAAGCTAATATGATTGCATTAAAGGCACTTTTTGACATAATTTGACTGACAATCAATTAATAACAATCGTAACCGCCAAGGAAGGAGTTGACTTAAACTAAAAGAATATAAACAATCTCGATTTCAACGCAATTCCCAGATCCCAAAAACCCCATCGGACCGGGGTGGGTATGTTGATGTATATCGGAATGCATTACAACGGAAATTCGAAATGGGATCTCCGGATCTAGGGAAAAACGACTTGTGAAAGTCAAAATTTTTCGGAAAATTTGTGCTTAAGGGGCTTGGGAGTTGGGGGTAACAGTTAGGGGGATGTTCTATTAAATAAAGTGTACTTTAAAAGCAATTGGAATAATATAAATGACTGAGAAAGAACAGTACCCGTTACTAATTAAATATTTAAAAAGTAGGAAAGATCAGTTTTTTCATATTGATGTAAGAATGGATCATTTTCCTTTAACAGAAAATGATAAAATTATAGTGTTCATATTTCCTAGATTAATAGGAATTGGAAGTGAAAAGGACAGAATTCCTTTGTGTGTTCTGGGCGAGAAATTATGTCCGAAAGACGCCATCAAATTAACGTCAGTGCTGTCCGATATACAAGATATAAGAGGATTAGAACCTAAAGAGGGACTTGCCCTTATAATACAAACATACATAATTGGCCTGGATATTGGAAGAGCAACCATTGGAAAAGAATCGATTTTACTCGGACCTTCTAATGAAGAATTGTCATCTAAATATAATTTAAATACTGAGGAGGGGAGAAAAGCAATAGAGAAAATGATATACAGTCCCATTGTCAGTGTTAGAAGGCTAATGGAGTTCTGGAATAATACTGGCTCTGCTGCTGCAAGATTTATTTTTGATGAAGAACGGGTTAAGGAACCTGGAATACCCTATTATTTTGTAATACCACCGTTATGGGGGACTCAAGAAGACCTACAGGAACTATTTCAAGGAAAATATATAGATAAGAACAAGGTGAAAGTTTATGTCGAGAGATCATTAATACCAATGATAAAACGTCTTCCTGAATTCAGTCGGCAATTGCAGGATTTTCTTAAATATTCTGCAACACTAGCTGTGAATCGAATAGTATTCCAAGATATTGAAATTCAAGGATCAGATAAAAACTTCTTTCGTAAAAAGGGAGATATATGGGAGATTGTCTATGAGGGGAAGAGGATCTTTCTCAGTGATCTAAACGGACTCCATTATATCCAATATTTATTAATGAATCCGGATAAAGAGATAAATGCAATTGATTTGGGTAGAGTAATCGATGGATTCAACACAGAAAATGCAAACAAGACATTAAGTGGTATGAAACTTGAGCAATTAGAGGGAATGGATTTAAGTAAAGTATATCAATTAGCACAAGAATTGGATATTTTAGATCAAAAGGCAGTTGATGACTACAAAAGGCGTATAGGAGAAATTGATGATAAAATATCTATCAAAGAAGACACATGCGACCAAGAAGGTCTTGGAGAATTAAAAGAAGAGAAAGAGACAATATGTCGAGAACTGAAAAAGGCGATTGGACTATCCGGACGTTCTCGTGGTATTCCAGGTACAATAGAGAAAGCACGTATAAGAGTTCGAAGTGCTATCACCACTGTTTATAAAAAGATTAAAGATGAACATAATGAACTCTACACACACTTAACAAGTTATATCCATTTAGGAAGACGTTGTTATTACAATCCTGAAAAACCACCCGACTGGCATTTCCATTAAAAATTTTTATCTGTTAGTCCAAACCTAACAAAGTTAGGTCCTTTCTAACGCATTAGTGATAGAAGGATTACTGACCCGGTATGGCCGAAATTAAATAAAAATCGTCCATAGGGCGTCATGAAACCCCTGGGAACCTATTTACCGGGTCAGTCTCTCAGGGGTTTTTTTGTTAACTGAAAGGGGAGAACATTATGATCTTAAAAAGAAATGAACCTGCGACAATTGAGGACTTTCCAAATATCATGGATGGCGTAGCTGGTGAATTTGCCAAACTGTATTCCCGATATTTGGAGCCTCCAAAGGAATTCTTCTATATGGGATTTCTCTCAGTTCTTGGATCATATTTATCTGATAGACTTACTCTGAATTCAGAGTTACTTCCACAGCCTCGACTTTACGTTGTCCTATTAGGGGAGTCCGGGGATACGAGGAAATCAACCGCGATTAATAAAACGGTTGAGCTTTTTAAAGGAATACGGCCACAAGGAATACTTGAACCAAGAATATGCTATGGAGTCGGAAGTGCTGAAGGCCTGCAAAAGTTCTTTCAAGCATCACAACCTAGTGTACAGAAAGTTTTGTTGTGCCTTGATGAATTCAAGCAGCTTATCAGCAAATGTAGGACTCAAGGATCTGTTTTACTCCCTACAATTAATTCACTCTTTGAGTCGAATCAAAGTGAGAATCACACAAAGAATAAGAGTATCAAGATTCAGGAAGGCCATCTTTCTATCTTAGCAGCATCTACCCTAGATACATATCAAAACACGTGGAGTTCGGCATTTACTGATATAGGCTTTACCAATCGCTTGTTCATTGTTCCTGCGAGTGGGAGGAGGAAACACCCGATCCCAAATATCATCCCAGAACAGGATAAGAAACTCATTAGGAGTAAAATAACAGAAATGTTCGATCAGTTCTCTCAAGGTCGTTTGAAGCTGGAAATGTCTCCTGATGCAAAGGAGATGTATGATGCATGGTACAACGATTGGGAATGGTCCGTTCACAACAAGCGCCTTGATACATATGCAATGAGACTGATGCCATTGCTTGCTGTAAATGAATTTAGAAAAGAAGTTGATATTGAGATTGCTGTGAAGGCCATCATGCTGTGTGATTGGGAAAAGCAGATGAGGCAGTTATTTGATCCAATTGATGCTGACAATGAAATTGCAAAGATGGAAGAAAAGATAAGGCGTCATTTAAAAACAAAAGGTACTTTACCAGAAAGAGAATTGAAAAGAGCAGTGCATTCAGAGAGACAAGGGATATGGGCTTTTGAAAAAGCACGGGACAATCTATTACGTTCAAAAGAAATTGGGAAAACTCGGGATGGTAATTATGAGTATTTGGATCAGTCATGAAAGTGTCCCCAGAATTGTCACCATGGATTTTTCCGTATGTAAAATTCATAGAATCAATGGATTATGATAACTAATATATATATAAGAGGGATGGTTTTTTAGTGCTTATATATGATACAAACGACATAAACAATTATATTAAAACATATTTAGCTCTCTAAAATTAGGTGGTGACTAAAGTGGTGACAGAACAAAAATACTAGACATAGCACAACATTGAATAATGCTTAGATCTATAGATAAAAAACGGTAGTGAGGGTCAGACGTGGACAACACCTTCACATTTGAAGAAATTCTTATTGGATTGAGGCGGATCCATGATTATATTGGTGAAGAGAAGTGGTCTGAGCTTATGAAAGGCGAAGTACCACCAGAATTCAATAAAAAACTTCCTGGAAATGAAGAAATTTTAGAGCGTATTAGAAATCACCATAAATAGAGGCTACATCATGGGACGGCCAAAGTCGAAATCAAGGTTTCAAATCTTTGCCAGGGGGCCAATCTGGTATGTTACCTATTGGGAAGACGGAAAAAGAATACAAAGGTCAACGGGTTATAAAAGAGCCGACTATAGTAAGAAGCAGATGCAGAAAATCATTGACTCCGAACTTGGTACAAAAAACACAAGCGAATATACGATTGATTGGTTCATTGATCACTTGATGTATAAACTTGAAATCGATGGGATGACAAAGAATACGAGAGTCGCCCGTAGAGCTGCGCTTGAACACCTAAAAGCCATTTATGGTAGTGAATATTCAGTTTTAAGAATCGAAAGAGAAGCAATTGATTTGGTAAAAGCTTATCTTTACGAAAAACACTGTAGCCCGACTACAATTAATACATATCTGAAAGAGCTCAGAGCAGCGTTTGAACGATTATTTATAGACGGTAAAATATCCAAGAATCCTTTTTATAAATATCCAAAGGTGAAAGTACCCAGAGCTAAGAAAAAACATCTTACATTATCAGAGAGCAGAGACTTTATAAACTATGTAAAGAAGAACGCCGGCGAGGACCTTTTCAGATTAATCAAGATATATCTTTTTACCGGAAGACGAAGGAATGAAATCCTTTTTTTAAAACACGAACAGGTAGACCTTGATAAAGGTATTTTTAGGCATGTTAATATAAAGAGCCATGACAAGCACGAAGTAACAAGAAAAATCCCTAAATCGGTTTATGATGATTTTCGATATTTCATTAAAAAGCGTAGAAAATCAGATTATCCCTTTAGAGTACATAAATGTCCTGATACAATCACACATAAAGTGTCTGACTTGCTTACGGAGGCGGGTTTTCCCGAATTATCATTACATTCATTAAGACATACACATGTTACGCTTGGCCTCGAAAATAAGCAGAACATTAGAGAGATGCAGAAATCCCTCGACCACAGCACCGTGTCGGTTACTGAGGGGTATGCGCATGATGAAGTAGAAGAAATCCCAGAGATTGGGTTGGAGAGTTTTGTTGACAGTTTTGTTGACAGTACCAAAAAATAAAGGGCTATGTAGGCCCTTTAAAAACAATCGTGGGCGATATCCGATTCGAACGGATGACCTCTTGCTTGTAAGGCAAGCGCTCTGAACCAACTGAGCTAATCGCCCTGATAACGGTTTTATTTTTTTTCGTCTTCCTGCTTGTTCTGCCGTTTCCGGTAGAGAATGGCCACAGGAATTAGAACACAGTACGCCAGCACCAGGAGAATGGGGGCTAGGGTGAGGGACCAGAAACTATTCCACGGGCCGCGGGAAAGCGCGATATAGCCGACGATCAATATGAACAATCCGATCCCAAACAGCTGGTAGTTTTTCGACGTGAAAGGCAGAGCTTCCGTCTTTTTTACGGCTCTTCCTCGCTTTTTCTTGATATCTTTTTGCGCCATGCCGCCTCCTCTAAAGGGGATAAAATATAAGCAAAACAAGACCTATTGTCAAGGCGTAACTGGGAGCATCATCTATTCCCAAATCGGTTCAAAAAGTTCTCTTTTGGGGAAGATACCGTATATACCCCCCGTATGAACGAAGAGCACCTTTTGTCCCTTTTGAAATCGCCCCTGGAGTACCTGGTCTCTGAGTCCGAACATCGCTTTTCCGGTGTATACAGGATCCAGCACAATGCCTTCCAGTCGTGCGATTTCCAGGATGAGTTTCAGCTCTTCCGGCCGGGACAGGGCGTATCCTTCGCCAACGTATCCGTCGATGAGCTTGATTTCATCCTTTTCTACCTTCAGGTCCCATCCATAGCGTGCCATCATTTTAAGGAGCACATCGTGAATGCGATCCTGGAAGTACTCGGCTGTATCACACACGTTGATGCCGATAGGCTCGGCCTTATTCCAAAGAACCGTTTGCCTAGCAGCAGTCCACCCAGCGTACCGCCCGATCCTGTGGCCGTGACGATATAATCGATATCCAATCTCTGGTCTTTTAACTGACGCGAGATCTCCTCGGCGGCTCGGATATACCCGAAGTACCCGATCTCGTTGGACGCACCTTCTGGCACGATGTAAGGCTTTCTTCCTTTTTCTTCGAGACGTCGGGCCACGGCGGACATGATCTCATCGACGGTTTCGTATTCCTCCTTGGTGATGAATTGAAATTCCGAACCGACCAGACGATCCAAGAAAAGGTTGCCTTCTGAAACAGAAGGAGGGTCTCCTCGGAGAACGAGAAAGGAGCGCATGCCCACTTTCGTGGCAGCAAAGGCTGTGGCACGGGCATGGTTTGACTGAATGCCCCCGCACGTGATCAGGGTGTCTGCCCCCTGTGAGATGGCCTCTGCTACGGAAAATTCCAGTTTTCGTATCTTATTGCCGGATACGGCACAGCCCGTCAGGTCATCCCGTTTGATGTAGATGTCTGGCCCTTTCCAGGCTTCGGAAAGACGGGTCAGCTTTTCGATAGGTGTGGGCAATTGAGCGAGGGGGATGGAATCGGGGTACTGGAGCCTCATCGTATGTGTCCTTTCTGCATCAGGATTCATCTATAATACAACGGCTGGATATGTAAGGTTCATTGAAAAGATATCATCAAAGTATCTCCACATAAAAATAATAAAGTTATGCACATTTATCAAGGGGAAATTACGCAATAATCACCGAATGGAAGGGGTGGTCGGAATGTTTCCAAGCGTTGTAAAATGAGTCTGTTGTGACCGATTTTATCATGACTGGCTTATTAATATCTCTTAATATATTTGAAACTCTAAATATAGGAAAAACA
>JAEORY010000109.1 GCA_016840645.1 Candidatus Borrarchaeota archaeon
ATGCCTATCTACGAAACTGTTCTTGAAAATTATAACAAGTGAACCACAAAAAGATTAACCAAACAATTGCATTTTAGGAGAATCAAATGCTTTAGGTTTCCACGGATTTTTTTGGTATTCGCTAACAACGCGTTGGTATACCCGAGTAGTTTGCTTAGCAATTATTTGCCAATGATATAATTTCTGTACTTTCTCAAGTGCATTTTTGCGTAACGAACTCGCTAATCCAGAATCACTTAATAGAGAGATGATTGCTCTCGCTAAAGCATTAGAATTATTGACCGGGACTTTTAATCCAGTATGACCATGATCAATGATTTCAGAGAGACCGCCAATATCTGAAACTATAACTGGAGTACCTGCAGCCATAGCCTCTAAGGCAACAATTCCAAAAGGTTCGTAGAAGCTTGGAAAGACGCAAATATCTGCAAGAGTAAATAACTTTCGGACATCTCGATCATCTTCGAGGAATCCTGTAAAATAACACTTGTGGGCAACACCAAGACCATATGCAATGCGCATGTATTGTGCACGATAGTATCCATCGCCTACAAAAATGAACTTTGCATTGGGCATGCTAGCTATAACTTGAGGTATACTTCCAACTAATACATTTACGCCTTTCTCCGGAACCATACGACCCACATATAAGACGATTTTTTCTTGATCTGTCGCAAATTTTCTTCGCAAATCGAACTCTATAGTAGATTGATTGCTTGCGCCCACGAATTCTTTGGTGTAAACTCCGTTTGGGATTACATCTATCTTATCATCAGAAAGGGCATATGCATATTTGATTTGATCTGCCATATAACGGCTACATGCAATTATTCTCCAACTATCGAAGGCTAAGCGCTTTTCAATTGCATGAATCATTCGTTGTCCATCATCGTGCAGTCCATTTCTTCGTCCAAGCTCCGTGGAGTGGATAGTCGTCACTAGTGGGAGTCTAAATCCATGCTTCAATTCAATTGCAGCTAGGCCGGAGAGCCAGTCGTGTGCATGAATAAGATCAACTTGTTGCCCTGAAGTATATAATTCATTAATGACTTCAGCTGCTTTTTCCTGCATTGTCTGTTGCATTAAGATAGCCCACGTAATAAAGTCAGGTCCAGGATATGAATATGAATCATACCTTTGAACGTTTACGCCACCAACGACTTCAATCTCTTTTGTACCTGGAAAGTCGGTGGTTATAACGTATATATTGTGACCTAACTTTATCAAAGCTTGACTGAGGTCATATACATGCGCAGCAAGACCACCAACCTTACGCGGTGGAAACTCCCATGATAAGTGAATCACTGTTAAAGCTTTCAAAGATATTCCCTGAACTATAATCTGTTTTTTGTTTTAATCATGGGAATTCAAAGAATTTAACTTTATCGGCGGGAAGTCCCCTTCCGACAGAGTGGGGTAGTTCACGCCTTTATGCGAAGGTGGGTAAAAACAAAAAATGATTCAAAAAAACTTCAAATGTCTTATTTAAAGCATAGAAATAGATTGATTTTGTTCAACTATTTCGTTATAAATCTCTGCGGTTCGACCACTCAGGGCTTCATCTAAACTCATTACACAAATTTTGTCTTTGGATACACCATAGACCTTGACAATCCCGTCCCTCATGAAGTTGGAAAATACTATTATCTTTGAAGCTGTTTTTACTCCTTTTCGTTCTATAGCCTTAATGGATTCATTAAATGGCGATGTCGCCCCATGACTTCTATGGTCTTCCAGACTATAGAGTGTTAAGATGAGAGGTTTATTAAATACGCTTTTCAAAGAAAGTCCTGCTAAGACAGTAATCCATTCGTGGACATGAATTACATCTGGAACAACAGGGGACTCATGAAAAATAGACGCCGCCACACGTTCCAACTCAGTATTGAGAGTGGCATAGAAGGTTATTGTATTAGAAGCAGGCGAAATAGGGGCGCTAATATAATGAATTCGCACATCATTTCTATCCTCAAATCCCATATATGCTCGCCAATCATCCCAAGTAACGACGTCCACTTTAATATTTTGGGCTACAAGTCCTTTAACTAAAGTTTCGCATGCAGGAGCTATAGAGCCAATTTTTGGAGAGTATTCCCAAGTTACCACTAAAGCTTTCTTTACTGCCATAAAAAACCTCTTTAAATTTAGATGAGCGCCTCCAAGATCAAATGAATTATGTAAACATGCTACAAACAGTCACTATGCCCTTCCCTGTGAGAAAATAGGCATGACTATTCTCGTGAGGTATTTTACCTACATAATTTTCCGACGATAGTGTCTCTAGCGCCCTTTTAACATCATCGAAATTCATGTTTAACGTATTTGCAAGTTGATCGGGTGTCTTTGCGACTTCCTCTTTTACAACTCCCAAATTATGAAGACTTAACATTACTTTAAGTTCCAAAGACATGAAGTCACCTTCCAAGACTTGTAGTTTCTACGAGAACCTTCCCTATAAAACTTTCCGTTTTCGTTAAGTAGTATTTTGCCATATTTTGCTAAAGGAACACCAAACACCGTCACGTCTATTCTCCTTTTTCTGTTAAAAGTTGATTAAGAATATTTTCAAGTGTATTTCGGGTCACGCCTGTATGCTCTATTAGATCTTCAAAGTTAAAATTACGTAGTATTGTCGTATATAAAACTTCATGAGGGAGCCCTAAGTCTTTTGCGAAGATTTTTAAGGTCTTATCTTTCGAGATTGCCAAAAAAATATGTTCTCTAAGTGAATCAAGGGTAATGAAAACTCTTTTGTCCTCTGATAATATTCCATTTAATAAGCCATTAGAGCGATACTCCGTAATTAGATAACTGCAGTAATCTTCTGACAGGTTGAAGTTAGTAGATAGGGTCTTAATTAGTATGCTTCCTGCATTTTTTATTTCCTCTAAGAAAGTATCTTTAGCATGCTCTTCAAATTCAACGAATTCATTTTTGCCAAAATAGAAGCCATTAACATTTTCGACTCGAATAAAGTTTCTAAATTCATACTGAAATGCTTCATCAGTCAATCCAATGCGTTGTTTCGTCTTATTGAGATTAATTCGTCCTTGTTTTTCTAATGATTCTCTAAACGTATCATAAATCCATGAATCCGTGATGAATTCTCGATGTTCCTCTACAAAGTAACCGTGTACCATTTTTTGATTGTGTATCTCTAAAAAAATAAATTTCGCTTCACTTTTTGAAACTTCGAAGTGCTTTGCTAAGTCCTCAGTAGAGACTTTTTTATGTTCTATAAGCAAAGCTCGCGCTTCATTCCATTGATCTTGGTTAAAATTGAGATAGACGTCTTTATCATTATCGATAACTCCTGAAATTATTCCTTCCTTCTTTAATTGCCAAATTGCGCTCTTGATTTTCTTAATAGGAATCAGAAAATTTTCAGAGATTTCTTTAATTGATACTCTTTCATCTTGTAAAAATGATGATAAACGAAGAAATCGACGTCTAACGCGAGTAATTAGTAATATGCTACCTAAAATAACAAATAAATGGATTGCTAGTATAAAGATTATCCCCGATAATGGGACTGAGATCGCAAAAAAATAAAAAATTACTACAAAAAATAGCCAAAAAAGTAAAAAAGAAAATATAATAAAAACAAGAATTGTTAAATCACTGGAATCCAGCCATTGTTTCAATTTAAGAAAATTTAGAGCATCAGATGATATTTTCACTGTGAATCCTCATTACATTCAATCGGCTTTAATTAACAAGAAACATTGAATAATCAATTTTACAAAAAATAGCTGAAATTGAGGCTAAATAACTTTTGGTTGCAAAAAAAAATTTAGATTTAAAAGAACTAAAAGATATTATTAGATTAGAGAATTGAAGGGAGATACTAAATTGGCAAAAGAAGCGGATCAAATGTTCACTCGTGAACTTTTAGGATTATCTGAAGATGAATTTCAAATTTATGCTGCTGCCTTAGCACGAAGGATAATTACGTTAGGTGAAATCGAACTATATACGAAAAAAGAGAAAGTACCAGAAGCGATAGCAAAACTGCAAAGTAAAGGATTTATAAAAAGCATTCCTGGGAAAATTGAGAAATATTTTGGTGTCCCCCCCCTTTCGATCATTCAAGAAGGAACTTTGACATTTCATGACTCCATGAGCCGTATTTATGAAGAAGTAAAGACCTATCTAGATCAAACTTTAGCACAGCTGGATACTGAAATTGTTAAATCGACTGAAACTATAATTCAAGCAACAGATTCTCATACAAATGTCCTGAAGGGTAATATTACACAAACTGATGAAGAACTAACCGGCATCTTATTTGAAAACCTTGAGGGGATAAAAGAAGTAAGTAAGAACACAAAAGGGACCCTCCTAGATATCCTTTCAAGTCTACAAAATGACATGAAATCATTGATTCAGAACATAAGTAAAAAAATAAGTGAATCTTGCGATGCCACAAACACTAAAATCAAGAGCCAATCATCACAGTCAATAGAAGCGATCATAGAAGCTTTAGAAAGCGAAAAGACACAGTGTAATGATCTTATTACCCCTTTAAAAGAAAGCACCACTCAAAGGATACAAAATTGTCAAGATGATGTCAATAAGATCGAGCAGTCAATAGACAACAAAATAGATGATGCACTTACGGTTTCATTAGAAAAGATTAGAACACAAATTTCCGGTTTGAGAGATCGTTTTACTCAAAAAATAAACCAGAATTTTGACCAAATAATGGAACTCCCCAAAAGTCTAGGAGAAATCACATTAGTCAATATTTCCACTCAAAAAGATGAATTCGACGAAGATCTGAAAGCATTTGAAACAAAATTTCAAGAAGAATTTTCAACATACATCGAGGAATACCAAAAAGATTTGACGGAGTTTATTGCAAAAGCTTTTGATATGGTAAATTTCATCTTTGAGCAATATAAAACGAGCGTAGACGAGATCACATCAGAATATGTTACCAATGTTAATCTTTCGAAACAAGAATTTGGCACCGCTATTTCTAGCTTTGAATCAATTCTTCAGAAGACATTAATTGACGAAATCGAAGAATATCAAGTAAAGTTAGCAGGAAAGAGGGATGGATGGATTGAAGATTTAGAGGGAATAGCAGAAGTCCTTCATTCAAATTCTTTGAAAGTCATTGAAGAAATTGCACAACTAAGGAAAAATAATTTAATTGAGTACGAGAAAAATGTCGACGAGATTAAACTCACACATGAGAATGAAGTTACTACCCATGTAAAGGAATATAGGAATGGATTGACTAAACTAAGAGCGCATACAGAGAATACTATTACCCAATTCGCTGATGAGTTTATGAAAGAACTGGCGAGCCTATTTCAATCAATATCAAGTCATATGGCAAGTCGTTTTGAGGAATACAAAAGTACTGCAACTCGTGTAGATAAATCTATCAAACTAACTTTTAATGAACTCATAGAGGACAGTAGGAAATATAGTAGAGAATTAGAAACAAAAGTCAACTCTCTACTCTCTGAAAATAAAGAAACGTTTAGTACGAATAGCAAAATAATACAGGAAGAGGTAATTCAAATTCTGGATGCCCACTTAGAAAACGCTGAAGACGATTACGAACAACTTATTGAATTTAATAATTCAATAATCGCAACTCATTCTGAAACGCGCGAAGAAATAGATAATAATCTTATAGAGAATCTAAGCAAAGTTATCAATGAAGCAGCAAATGAAAGACTTGAGACACTTGATAAACTTCACAAGTATCTTGATGGTGGAATGACTCACTTAGCCACTACATTTACTAACGAAGTTGTGGCCCTTCTAAGGGAAATAGAAACAGGTCGAGATGCGAATATCGAAGAATACAAGAATGCCTCAAGTGAATTCAAAAATACGGTTTCTGAGCACTTGAGAACAGAATTTACTACTTTTGATCAAATTTTTGGAAATTTTACGACAACTACTACTAATACAATTAATCAAGAAAAGGAGACCTTAGATAATTTATTTACCACGCTTCAAACTGATTTAAATAATAAGATATCAACATTTCAGAAGTCAATTCAAAAAGAGAGTGCTGAAACGAAAAAGAAGTTACAAACGCTCCTCAAGGAAGAATCTAACGAAGAAAAAGGAATTTACAAAAAATATAACCTAATACTCAAAGAAAAGATGAATGAATTAATAGGCAACTTGAGCTTGTATCTGGATGATGTATCACTCAAGATCAGCGATACGCTTCAATCTCAATTAGAGGAGATAGAACCTGAACTGATACGCGTTAAGAAATCCATAAAAACCGATTCGGAAAGCAAACTTAGGAATTTGTCAGAAAGCGTTCAAGAAACTCTTACAAAGATTTCAACAGACATTTTAAATTTCTCTTCTACCTTTGATCAAATTGTTATTTTCTTCTCAGGTAATACAAACTCCTTATTCGAAGAACTTCAGACTACTATTAAAAATATTGAAAGCAGATTTTCGGTTTACATTGAATCCAACTTGAAAGCAACAATTGATTATTGGAAAGAATACACTAAAGAGAGCCTTGCAACATCAGAGGATTCTAAAACCCAAGTAATGAATGAAATTAAGGAAATAAAAGCAGAAATCTCTGAATTTTTTGAAAATCTTGATAAAAACAAAATTATGGAATCTAAAGAACTGTTCGATAAACATATAGAACGTTACACAAATGTAATTGCGCAGCATTTTGAAAAATTTGATAAAAATATTGAAGAGTCTTTAACTCAGAAAATTACCGCTCTAAAAGATAAGCAAACTGAGTTTAAAGAAGCCCTTAGTACGGAAGTCTCAGAAAAAATCCATCGACCTCTTATCCAAGCCTCCAAAAACAGTGAACTCAGAATATCAACAACCTTGCAAAACTTTACGAATATGATGGGATCGCTGGCTAAGGGATTTGCAGATAATTTGCAACTGCGCTTTAAAGAGTTTAGCGATGAATATCAAACATCACTAAAAGAGTTTTCTCAGATTATTGATAAACAAATGAAAGAATTAAAGGATACAACAAAGTCGATTGACAAATACAGCAAAGAGTTAAAAGCAAAACAAATTGAAAGCGAGAAAATTGAAATTAAGAATATTGAAAATGAAATAATGAAGTATACTGGAGAACTTCATAACACAAAAGCAACGACATTGAGTACACTTGAAGAAACACTTCTAAGAACGTTGGAAGAAGGAAAAACACATACCCTAGATACAAATCAGAGTCTTAAGGAAAGTATAGAAGTTGCCTATACTAAGACACATGAACAACTTACGAATGAATTAAATGCTGTAAATGAAGTTATTATTTCAAACTTCCAATCAGAAATAGATCGATTGAATAAGGAAACAAAAAATCTGACCAAGGAACTTGATACTGTTGTAACAACTAACTTGAGAGAATATGATGAATTACTAACCGCACAAGTAAATAAGATTACAAATATGGTTGAAGGAATAAAAGAGTTACTTGATGAACAAGTGGGTGCTGCGAAAATAGCTAGTTCAGAATATATTGGAACTACGAAAAAACTGTACTCAGAGAATATAACAGCAACAGTAAGAGAAATAACAGCAGCAAAAACAGAACTTCTTGAGGATTTTGCCGCTAAAACGCAATCTTTGCAAAAAGAAATAAACAACCGATTTACTGACCAAATTTCGATTCTAAAGAAGGATATAACAACTCTCAAACAAGAATATAGAAAACGGATCGCAAATAGTAAAAGACAGCATTCTAAAACCATAAACGCGCTTAAGAAAGAATTTAGTGACGATTTTTCAACCTACATTGAACATATTGATTCAGAAATCACTGAGACAAAGAAAAGCGTTAGTGACTCACTTCTGAACAATATAACATTATATGAACTCAATAATGCTCTCGCCATAGGTCAATTGACCCAAATTCAAGAGGATACCACTTCTCAATTAATAAAACCAATGACAGAGGCAAATGAAGACTTCATAAACTTGTTATCAACTCAAGAGAGCGATCTTGACACGTTTTTTCAGTTGGTTCGTCAAGAATTGGCCAAGTTACTTGATTTGAACAAAGAAACGCAAAATAAGAGTTTAGATTTATTTGAAGATGCTCTAAAGAACAAAATTGAATCTAATGATGCAGAAATAGAAAATATTGTTAATTTAATCAGAGAAAGTGCTTTAGAATTAGTTGATTTTCATCTAACTACATCTAATGAAAGCCGTGCTGCGTTGAGAGAAGAAATAAACGAACAGTTGAGTAAGGTGCTACAAGAGGTTAATTCGATCGCTCTATCAAAAATTGATGCCATTGAAACAATAAAGTTACGATTAAGCGAAGAAATGGAAAAGATGATTCATACAACACAAGAAGACACTGAAGGGATTCATACAAAATATCTTCAAGAACTTGAAGAAAAAACTCAGATTGCTGAAAATGAAATACTTTACACAGTGAAGAAAATTTCCGAAACAGTCACGCAAGAAATCACAACTGTCAACGATGAAATTAAGAAATTAGTCGATGAACATAAGCAGAAGACCAGCGAAATGGCAACCCTAGTTGACACAGAAATTACAACTACTTTAGAACAAGCCATTGAAAGTTTTGAGAAAAGGCTTGCAACAATCTGGGATGCAGATATAGCGACGATAAGAGAATCAAGAGTGCAACTTTTTGAAGAACATGTACAATCTTTAGAAGAATTTGTTACAAACGCTCTCAATACGAATTTAGGTGATTTATTACGATTTGTAAGTGAGATTCAAGAACTTTCACAAAGTTGGACTGAAAAAATCACAGACGAGTTTACTGATAGCGTTAATCAACTTAATGAAGAAACAAGAAATCATTTAGGACAAAAATCTGAGGAAAAGATTGAAGAAGTAGCAAGAATTGTCAATGAAATTGGAGAAGAATTAACAACGAGTCAGAATATAATTGAATCCACCAAGAACGATCTTCAAAATGGCCTTCAAAATCTATCATTACAGCAATCTCAGAACATAGATGAGTTCAACACGACGATTAAGACAAAATTTGTAGGAAACGTCAAAGTAAATATAGAGAATTTAGCCAATGTGAATAAAAAAATAGTTCAGGATACAAACGACAAGATTCAAGAAATAATTGAGAATACTGCAAACTATGAAGTGGTTTTAAAGGACCTTTGGGATGAAATCCAAGATATTCTTTCAGTTGGGATCACCTCAGAAAATACATGGTATTTGATTGGAGAGCAACTCAATGACTTTAGTAGAGCAGCTATCGAAAGAACAAAACGCACTCTAACTATAATAACCCCAAATATCAAGGATGTTTCATTTGACACGATTAAAAAACTTGATCCGTCAGTTCAGGTGCTTATAATTACCCAACCTGAATTTGAAACTGATGACGAGAAGCACGCACTGCAGGAATTGTATCAACTTGGAAACGTGAGAGTCAAGAAAAATTCAAAAATAGAGTATAGTGTGCTTTCAAGAGACAATGAAGAAGTAATGATTGCACCTAAAGGTGCGGAGACTCTTGGAATCATTTCAGAAGATCCAAGTTACGTTGCCATGATCAACAAGATTATTCGCCCTGAGGTGGTTAGATCTGCAGGAGCAACATCATAATTCTGGACAAAAACGAGAAACATGTCTCTCAGAATTAAACAATTTTCTAAAAACTAAAGTGTGATGAGGCACACAACCAACTTAATCAATTTTTGGGTGCGATATGTTATGACAGAGGAAAGCATTGTTACAACTAAAGAAATGTACGATCTTCTCATAGGATTTGCATCTCTTAATGAAATGAATAGAAAGATTTTGCTATGCCTTGCTCATATCTATCCTAGGGCAGTCTCAGGAGTGCAATTGACTAAACTAGTCGGGTATTCTGGAAAGGCTAAGAGTCTATACAGAGGTGTGTTACAAAGACTTACTGAGGAGAAATTAATCCTAAGTGATAAATTAACTTCAAAATTGCACTCATTACGAATTAACCATCTTCATCCATTAGCTAAAACATTAATTGCTATTGCAGAACAACATGGTAAAAAAATCCGAGAAATGTATGAAAACGCACTAAGGACCGACGAAAATGGCTGAAAAATTAGTAGATAGCGTAAAAAAGAGTTATAAAAGATAC
>JAEORY010000110.1 GCA_016840645.1 Candidatus Borrarchaeota archaeon
AGGTGGAATGTTTAGCAAACTTAGAAAGTTGTTCGAAAAGCCAGAAAAGACCGTAAGAGGTGCAACAGGGCAAGAAGAACCTTTTGATAGAGAAGGTATCGAGCTAGACGAAAATGCCAAACTTTACGAGAAAGCCTTCGATCGAATGGAACGAGAAAAAAAAGAAAAAGAAGATTTTTATAAAGAACACAATAGACGTGTTCGTGAACGAAGATAACTGATAGTTGAGACGCCCCTCTATCCTTATGGACGAGGATCTCTACAACTTACCAGGAGAACTTATGGACAAGCTAAGACACCTTCCGGGCATATTCATGCTCATCTATTCCTCATTTATGATCTACAAAGGACCGAATTTAGCCGACGCACTTATCGTGCTAACACTAGCTTTTGCTTCGGTGAGTCTAAACTACATCTATAAAAAGTTTAGTAGCAACGAAGAAACGTTTGACACCACTGAATTAAAGAAACTTGAACTGGAAATTAAAGAGGCTCAGCTTAGGGAAAGTCTTGAAAATGTTAAGTTTCAGTCAGCCCAACAACAGTCGATTAGGGATGAAAGACGAGCAGCGGATCAGAGGCCGCGAGGATCGTTATTCTAATGTCAAAAAAGAAAGACTTACAAGACGTAGAAAAGCTTTCAGAGGACCTAAAAAATCCTTTTGAAAAGTATCAGGAAGAGATCGACGAGCTAAGGCGTGAAAACTATACTCTACGATCAACAATGGAGCAGTATGGAATAGACGAAGTTTCCATAATTAGCGACATTGAATATATATGCATAAGAACCATACAGGACCTACGTAAACTTGCAGATACAGTAGGCCTAAATGAACAAGACACTAAGATACTTGATACAGTACACAGAAACCTTAGGCGAGCCAGGGGAGACTGGGAAAAAAAGGAGCTTAAAGGTAAGGACGTTGCCGTAGAAGATTTACTTAGAATAGTGGAAGGTAATGGAAGCAAAGCTAAATGAAAAACAAGCAAAAGATAAGCTTTGGCGCGTAGGCAATCTTGAGTGGAAACTCAAAGGTGTTCAAAAAAATATGCGCAGAGCTGTCTATGAATCTAAAGGTGACAAGACGGTATTTCTGTGCAGTCGTCAGTTAGGTAAAAGCTTTGTAATGATGACCATCGCTACAGAATATTGTATCAAATACCCTGGCAGCGTCGTAAAAGTTCTGTTTCCCAAAAAGAAAGATGCAAAAACAATTGCTCGTAACCATATGAGACAGATTCTTTCAGATTGTCCAAATGATATCAAACCTGAGTGGAAGGAAGCAGATAAGGTATTTATGTTTCCTAACGAAAGTCAGATTCAAATGGCAGGAACGGATGGAGGGTCGGCGGAGTCGGTTCGAGGATCAAGTTGTCATTTAGCAATACTTGATGAAGCAGGATTTCAGGATTACAACGATTTTAGTTATATTATTCAGTCAATTATTATGCCTACACTCCTCACGACTAACGGTAAGATGATTTTAGCTTCAACTCCTTCAAGAGAGCCGGACCATCCTTTTATGACTAACTATGTTGAACCGGCTAGAAGAGAAGGAAGTTTAATTGAATATACTATATATGATAACCCTCTAATTAGTAAAAATAAGATTGATGATATTGTAAAGGAATTTCCTGGAGGATTTGACGATCCAGATTTTCAAAGAGAATTTCTTTTAGTGTCAGACATTAAAGGCAATGACTATGTAATTCCAGAGTTTACCAAGGAGTTGCAAGCAGATGTAATTAGACATAAATATGATAAACCTGTTTATTATGATGCATACGTCTCGTGCGATCCTGCACTTAGTGATTTAACTGTATGTTTATTTGCTTACTATGATTTTTTAAATCGAAAGCTCGTCATTACCGATGAGCTAGTTATCGGCGGTAATGACACAAACAGCACCACTCAGGACATTGTAGATGGAATGATTAGAAAAGAAAAGATTAATTTTAGTAATCCCTTAACTGGGGAAATCCAACAGCCTTATTTGAGAGTAATTGATAACAACAATAAGTTTTTAATTAATGATCTCAACTTAGAGCATAACTTAAATTTTATAGCTACAGCTAAAGATAATAAAGAGGCTCAAATTAGTGCCGTTAGAATTAAACTTAAGCGCGGCGACATTATTATAGACCAAAAATGTAAAAACTTAATATATCATTTACAAACCGCAAGATGGGATAAGACTAGAAAGGGATTTCAAAGAGTGAGAGCACATCTACAAAAAGGACTTAAGGCTCATCACTGTGATGGATTAGACGCACTAATCTATCTAGTTAGAAATGTTGATTTTGAAAGAAATCCTTACCCGGGTGGTTATTTTGATTTAAAGGGAGAGTCTGTATTTAACCCCTTTCCAAATCGTAATGAGTCTGGAGAAAAAAAGGAATTTATGAAAGATCTCATGAATATTAAGAAGGTTAACAACTAAATATAGGAAATTATTATGGCAAAATATCAATCTTACAAAAGCGGAACTGAGTATTTCGCGTCCGATGAGGACCCAAAGAAGGTAGCCTCATATCTAGTTCAAAAGGCCGATGCTTGGTTCGACGACCTCTATTCAAATAGGTACATTTCTAAACTTAGAAAAAGCTGGTTTTCTTATCATGGTTCTTATTTTGGTTCATATTATTCTGACAACCATTCAATTACTTTTGGCGGCGAGAATGGAGAATTGGCCAATCTGGCGATAAATCACTACAGAAACATCGCAACTAACATGATTACAATGATTACTGCTACGCGCCCAACTTTTCAGGCTAGAGCTATTAATACTGACTATAAATCTCAAGTTCAAACAGCACTAGCAGATGGACTTCTTGAGTACTATCTTAGGGATAAGCGTTTAGAAAAGTATCTTAAAACCGCAGTTGAGTATGCAGTAGTTATGGGCTCGGGCTATATTAAAATGGATTGGGATGCCACTTCTGGAAAAGTATATGATTATATTGAGCCAGATGAAGATGAAATTGTAGGATACGACGAAGATGATGATCCAATTAATGAAGAAGGTGAAAAATTAAAACCTTTTCCTGTATATGAAGGAGACGTGAAATTTACAAACATGGCTCCATTTGATGTTGTATTTGACAGTACCAAAGAAAGTGTATTGGAAAATGACTGGGTAATATGTAGAACATTTAAAAATAAATTTGATCTAATTGAAAAGTATCCGGAGTTTAAAGAAGAAATTCTCGCACTTCCTACAAAAAGTGAGTTGCAGAAATATAGAATTAATCATAGTCCATTAGACGACACTACCGATATTCCAGTTTATGAATTCTATCACAGAAAGACAGAAAGTAGGCCTGAAGGTAGATATATGCTTTATCTCTCGTCTGATGTGGTCCTTATGGATACAGTCATGCCATACAGAACGCTACCAATTTACAGAATGTCGGCAGGTGAAGTGTTGGGAACGCCATATGGATATACACCAATGTTTGATCTAATGCCGATACAGGACGCGGTTAACTCACTTTATAGTACTATTCTAACAAATCAGTCGGCGTTTGGTGTTCAGAATGTATTAAATCCAAGGGGTAATGACATTAGAATTAACCAAGTTACTACAGGACTAAACTTTGTTGAATATAATCCTGTAGTGGCAGGTAACGTTTCAGGCAAACCCGAGTCTTTAAACCTAACAAATACACCGGCAGAAATATTTAATTTTCTGCAGATGCTAGAGAGATCCATGGAGGTCATTTCAGGAGTTAACTCGGTAGTTAGAGGTAATCCTGAAAGTTCACTTAAATCAGGAAATGCTCTTGCCCTAGTTCAATCCCAATCTCTACAATTTATGTCGGGCTTACAACAGTCATATATTATGCTACTTGAGGATATCGGAACAGGACTAGTTCAACTTCTTCAAGATTTTGCTTCGGTTCCTAGAGTTGCTTCAATTGCGGGTAAAACAAATAGAAGTAAAATGGTTGAGTTTAAGTCAGATGATTTAGATAGTATTAATCGAGTTGTAGTTGACGTGGGTAACTCGCTTTCTAATACCACTGCTGGACGAGTTCAAATGGCGGATAACCTAATACAGATGGGGTTGATACAAACACCAGAACAATACTTTAGTGTTATGAACACGGGTAACCTTGAAACCATGACTGAAGGTCAAAGTAACGAAGTATTTTTAATTAGAAGAGAAAATGAAAAACTAACCGAAGGTGAAACCGAAGTTAATGCTGTTGCTACAGATAAACACTCTTTACACATTAGAGAGCACATGAATATTTTAGATGATCCGGATTTGAGAAATGATGCAGAGTTAAGTGCTAGAGTATTTGAACATATTCAACAGCATATAGAGTTACTAAGAACAACTGATCCCGGAGTACTAGCCTTTAAGGGTGAAAAACCTCTAGGGCCACCTATGGGAACCGGCCCCGCTCCTGGTAACGTTGCGCCTCCAATGCCCAATGAACAAGGTCTAGGTGGTATTCAACAATCAATGGCTGCACCCCTAACTGAAAGCGCAGCGGCTCAACTAGGCGGAGCTCCTTCCCCAGCACAACCAGCGACCACAGAAATGGGCCCTAACACTCCACAAGAAATGTTTGAGAGGAATAGATAATGAAAAAGTATAAAAAAAAGTTTGGTCCTTATAGAAAACCTTTAGAAGTCACTGAGTATACAGAAGATGATCTAAAAAAAATGAAAAAGGAAGCAAGGATTAAATCTCTTGAAAAAAAACTAAAAGAGGTAAACAGAGAACTTGCATCAATAGATGAAAAAGGTGATGAAGATTTTTACGAAACCAAAGAAAAATTTAAAAAACTATATGAAAAACATTTAAAAATGGAAAACGACGATAAATAGCCCATCCAATAAAGGACGGCTAACATTTAATATATCCGAAAGGACTATTAATTGGAGGAATTATGTCTGAAGAAGTAAGTGCAGCGCCCGCTGTAGAAACCGCAATTGATGGTGACGTACCTATAGTCAATGATGCCATCACATCTGAAGAAACTGGTTATGTTTCTGATGCCGGAACACAAGCAATTGAAGAAGTTGCATCCGGACCCTCTGAAGAAGGCCAAACTGAAGTACAAGCTGAAACTAAGGAAGAGTTTCAAGAAGAACTTTCAGATGCAATTGAAGAAGGGGCTACTGAAGAAGAAGTTCAAAATATGATTAAAGAGTTTGAGCTTAAAGTAAATGGTAGAACTGTAAAGAAAAAAATTGACTTAAGTGATGAAGAAGAAATCAAAAGGCAATTGCAACTTGCGTTAGCAGGTCAAGACTCAATGCAAGAAAATAGTCAGATCAAAAAGAATTTAAAAGAAGAAATAGAATTCTTACAAAAGAATCCTTGGGCAGGCCTTGAGGGTTTAGGATTTACTAAAGAACAGCTTGATATTCTAGCTGAAGAAAGACTCAGAGCCCAAGTTGAGGAAATGAAAAAATCTCCAGAACAGCTTGAACGTGAAAAAATGCAAAAAGAACTTGCAGAAGCTAGAGAACAACTAGAGGCGGAGAGAAAAGCGAGAGAGGAAGCGGTATTTCAACAGCTTCAAGAACAACAATCTGTCCAACTAGAAAATGAGATTATGGACGCACTAGATTCCCATCAAACGCTACCCAAGTCTCAAAAGACAGTATCAAGAATTGCCGATGCCATGCTTTGGGCAATTGAAGAAGGCTATTCTGATGTTACTGTTAATGATGTACTTCCTTCAGTAGAAGCTGAAATTGAGCGAGAATTACAAGGATTTATGTCAGAGTTACCCGAAGAGTTACTAGAAAAATATATTGGAAAGAAGAACTTAGAGCGACTAAAGAATAAAAAACTTGAACAGCTTAGAAAAGTTCCTAATCAACACAAAGTAGCTGAAACAGCTAAGTCCTTAAAAAAAGAAGAAGAGGATACTAAAACTAAACGTAAAAAGGCCCGAGATTATTTTAGAAACCTGTAATTTCGGTCTTTTAACAACTAATAGTGTACCGTTATTTGTAGATATAACGCGATTTCCCCATACCCGTATAGGATTGGCGAATACCAAATTAGATCGAAGGTAACTGCTAACAACTAACAACCCTTTCATTTTAGGAGAAATGAACATGACAACTAAAACTGATCAAACCAGCAAGTTTGCCGATCATCTCGAAAGATCCCTAGATCTAGTATTCGAGGTTAAGGCAGATACTGGTGCTATCTCAAGCGACCTTCCAGGAAGCTCTTCATTTACTGATGCTGCTGCTGGACAAATCGCTATCGACCTATCTGAATTAGGCGAGGTAGAAAAAGTTTTGGACTCTGAAGTTGTAAGTGAGTCTGCCGGAACTTCTACCCTGACTCCATCAATTACCAGTGACCTACTTTCACTCGCTCTTGACTCTGACCAGGATCTTTCTGCAGGAGCAGTTGATTTTGTAATTAGAGTTAGACTACTTAGACGACGTTAATAAAGGAGAAATTTAATATGTCTACACCAAACACTTTTGAATCGATGAACTCCATCTACAAAGAGGCTTATGCTGATAAAGTAAAAGACCTTATTCCAGAGGGAGTTAAACTTTACAACATGGTTCCTTTTCAGTCTGCAGAAAAGCAACCTGGAGACAACTACGTCCAGCCAGTTACATTGGGTTAATTTGCTCTGAGCCCAATTAAAACCGAATCTAATTGACTTAGAAGTCCCGTAAAACGGATGATAAGGCGGAACTAAAGAGAAAGTAATTTGAAAGACGAAAAACTAAGAGACATTAAAATACAGAAAAGATACCTAGAGTTAGGTAGCTGTAGAAAAGTGTCTAAAGATTTAAGCATTAAATTACACATAGTTCGACGAGTAGTTAAAGAATCTGGTATCATGAAACAAGTAGATTCTAGTGATAAAGGTTATCTTAAAGAGAGAGGAGTTACTTTTTCTCAACTAAAGAATACCTATCTAGAGTTAGAGTGTTTTAGAAAAACAGCTAAAACTCTTAATTTAGGAATTAATAGAACTAGATCTATTTTAAAAAACTTAGGAGTTCTTAAAAAATCAGGACACGCTCTTATGAGACAGAAGTCCGGAGAGAACAATCCTTTCTATGGTAAAAAACACAACCCTGAGACTAGAAAAAAACTTTCTGAATCAGCTAAGAAAAGAACCGGAGAAAGAAACCCTAACTATAAACATGGTAAAAATATCAGAAGACCTAGAGACTACAAAGTTCACATTATGACCAAACTTAGAAATTATGTTTTTAATAGAGATGGTCATACGTGCAAGTACTGTAATGAAAAAGGCGGAAATCTTCATGCCCATCATTTACTCCCTTTTTGGGTAGAACCGAAAGCGTTTGAGGATACTGCGAACATGGTTACAGTGTGTACTGAGTGTCACTTTACTAAGGCACACAAAGGTAATTGGCATTCTTTTGATATGTCAATTATTACTGACGAACTACTAGAAAAATACTCTTTAGACCGTGAACGACTGAATGATTTGGACGTCTATAACAAGAATATAGACGTATGCGACAGTCTAGACTTCAGCAATAATAATAAAACTGAAGATTTGAGATTAAATACTCAAATGAAATCTTAATGATTTCAACTAGTTAGAGCACGGATTCACGTATGGAGGATCTGGAGGATCAGCCTTCGCCCTCAGAAACGGAATTGCTTCTTCTCACCAGAGTGCCCAAATTCGCGGACACGAGATGATTCTTCGTTCTTACCTAGCGGTAGGTGCAGTATCTCGTTCTAAAGGAAAGAATGCTTTCATCCAAGCTTCTAAGCTTATTGTTGAAAACATGCTTAAGTCTTTTGCTCGTCGTCTTGAAGTTCAACTTCTTTACGGTCAAGCCGAAGGTGGTATCGGAGTAATTGCTTCTACTGGAGCTAGCTCTATTACTATCGAAGCTTACGAATGGGCCCCAGGGATTTGGTCAGGATCTGAAAAGATGCCTATCGAAATCCGTTCAGCCGCTGGAGCACTTAGAGGCGAGACTGCTGTATCTTCAGTTGATCTCTCTACTAAGACTGTAACTCTTGACACTCTTCCTCTTGGAACAGTTGCTACTGACGTAGTTTACTACGCTGGCGCCTTTTCTAAGGAATTTGCTGGAGTTCATAAGATTATCACTGAAAACAGTGGTACTCTTTTTAACATTGACACTTCTGCCTTTTCTCTTTGGAATGGTAACACTGTTGAAGTTGGAACTAACTCTGGAGCCGGAGCTGCCACTCTTTCTTTCGCTAAGATTGAAGAAGCTGTAGCTGTTGCTATGGAAAAAGGTCTTGCTGACGAGGACGTGATCGTTATCTGTAACCCGCGCTCTTGGAACAACCTTCTTACTGAGCAAGCTGCTAAGCGACAGTACGATCACTCATACAAGTCTTCTGAGTATGAGGATGGTGCCAGAAGCATCAAATTCCACGGCCAACAAGGTGTCATCGAGATTCACTCTTCTATCTACTGTAAAGAAGGGTATGCTTATGTACTTCCTATGAGCTGTTACATGAGAATCGGATCTTCTGATGTTACTCTTGAGCAGCCAGGATTTGAAGGCAAATTCCTCAAGCTTCTCGAAAATGCCAACGCTTACGAGATGAGAGCTTACACCGACCAGGCTCTTTTCTGTAGTCAACCTGGTACTAGTACTCTTCTTACTTTCATTAAGTCTTAATCGACTTTATAAAGTATTGATATTAGGGGGGAGTGAAAACTCCCCTCTTTTTCATTAACAACTATATATAGGGTATCTAGGAGCCAGAAAAATGTCAAAACCACTTCAGGTCGGTTCAGAAATATACAATTACCCAACCCAAGGGGAAAACCCCGGATGGGGCGAGGAAGCAACTGGATGGGCGGAAGCGGTTACAGACGCGCTTACTGCGGTTCAGGGTCCCAATGACATCCTCCTTACTTCTGCCACTTTGACCAATAATCAATCATCATTAGCGGATATTCCAGGGTTTAGCTTCGATACGTCGCAAGTCCAGGGGATTGAAGCTACATACTTTGTAGTTAGAACTTTTGACTCAGGGGCCACCGTTGTAACTGAATCTGGAACACTTAAAGGAAACTACAACGGATCGGACTTTATAATCACCGTAGATGCTGCTGGAGATTCAGGGGTATCTTTAAATATAACTAACGCAGGTCAAGTTCAGTATACGAGCACTGACCTTACCGACCACGTATCCTCTATCATTCGTTTTAGAGCTAAGACAATAGATCAACCTTAGGAGAATAAAATATGACCGTCAAAAAACGTGAATTTCAAAAGGGTATTAGGCTTCGTCCCGATGCTGACGCGTTAGAAAATATTGAAGGAGAACTTAAAGTCGATAGTGGTGATAATAAAGCCAAAATGACGTTAGGTGCAGCTCCAAGGTCACTAGTAACTGAAGATCAAACTCAGGACCTTACTAATAAAACTATTAATGCTGATAATAACACAATTCAAAATTTAAGAGACGCTGAACTAGCTGCAGATGCGGATATTACTAGAACAAAACTGGCTCCAGGTACTGCCGATCATGTTCTAATAAATGATGGATCTGGAGAACTTTCTAGTGAAGAGTTTCTGTCTAAAGCTAGAGGTGGTACTGGAGCAGATAATTCCTCTGTGACGTTTCCATCAACAGGCACTCTTGCAACACTTGCAGGGGCTGAAACCCTGACTAACAAGACTATTGATGCGGCGAGTAATACCATCTCTAATTTAGACACAACTATGTTGGCTGCCGGAGTTCTCGACACTGATCTAAACGCAGTTTCAGCTTCTGATGATACCATTCCTTCAGCTAAAGCGACTAAAGACTATGTGGATGCCCAAGTTGGTGCGGTTTCGGGAGACAGTGTTAAAGTTTCTGCTAACGACACTACAGCGGGTTTTTTAAACGGAAAGCTTGTTGCAGGAACCAACATTACGTTTACTGAAAATAATGATGGTGGTAACGAGACTCTTACGATTGATGCCGCAGGTGGTGCAGGTGAAACCAACACTGCATCCAATGTTGGAACTGGTGACGATGTATTTAAACAAAAGACAGGAACGGATCTAGAGTTTAGAACTATAGTTGAAGGGCCTAACTTTTTTAGCACGGAAAATACTGACGACTTA
>JAEORY010000111.1 GCA_016840645.1 Candidatus Borrarchaeota archaeon
GTTAAAATAATGCGTTCCAATAATTTGAAAAATGGACGTAGTAAAAGTTGTCAGGCGTGTAATAAAACCAATAAAATACATGGATATAGTAGAACAAAAACATACCGTGTTTGGGGAAGTATGATTGAGAGGTGCGAAAATACTTCTCACAAATATTATAAACATTATGGAGGAAGAGGAATAAAAGTATGTAAAGAGTGGAGAAATGATTTTACACGATTTCTTAGGGATATGGGAGAACAACCTAAAGGCCTTTCTCTTGATAGAATTGATAACAGTGGAGATTACTGCAAAGACAATTGTCGGTGGGTTTCTATGAAAGTTCAAAATAGAAATAGACGGGATTGTCTTAAACAAGGTGATATTGTTCATGGATGGAAAACACTTAAACGACTTGACAATCCTAATAAAACTCAATTCCAATGCACCGATTGTGGAAATATAATAATTGGACATACTCATGCTGTTAAATCTGGTCTGAGACGTTGTCAGTGTCGTGGACGACGTCCTCGTGGTTCTCTTTCTTCTCATTAATTTCATTCGTATCAGTAATATCATCAAAATTTGGTGTCCACTCCATAATGGTACCTTTCGATTGTTTAAATCCATATTTTAAAGAGTGACGCTTGTAGTTGGTAATCCAGACTATCTTTTTAAGACTGCATTCTTTTGCTATCTCTTTTGCTTTATCTGCCGCAAGTGTAACGGCACGTCCTTTATTCCAGTATTCCTTCTTCATCGAGAAAGTCTGGATAACCAGTGTCTTGCTAAGCACATCAACCTCACACCAGAACATCCCAACCACTTTATTCCCCTCGTCAGCAATAACATAAAGCATTGATAACGGATTAAGTTGAGGTCCTTGATCTGTTTGACGCAGGCAAATAACCTCTTGGTATTTATACCAGTCTTCAACTTCATACTCCCTATCCCTTACTTGTTCAATAAGTTCTTTGGGTACATGCATCGGAGTAAATACACGGATAAACCTTAGTTTATCAAAATCAGGTTCGTTCAATTCCTTGGCCAATGTAACGCAAGCTCCCTATTAATTGGCCAGCCGCTACTGATGCCTGATTTGCTGTCGTGAAACCACTTCCACAGTTCCATATTTCACCTCGAAATGTATCCGAGATAGCATTAATCACACATTCAGTTCCCCCGGTATAAGCAAATATTGAGGGTTGCAACACACCAATAAATGGTTTTTGGTTTGTTATAGCTACCTTATATGGTAGTTCTAGATACATGTTTCCGGTTATAGCACCACTATTTACAGACCATTTGATATCAAAAAAAATATCAACTACTATGCCTTTTCTAAGAACCCAACCAACTTGGTGGTCATAAGTAAATGTGGTACCCGAATTTAGCGTGTCTTTTAGCAATGGTGTCCATTGTCTGCTACCTGTATCGACGTCTCGACGGAAATCACCATTAATAGCTTGGGATATTTCTTCATATTGTCGATTTAAAGTGAATGTGAGTTCTTTAAGATAGCTTTCGAGTTCTTCACCACCATGTTTTACGCGTTGATTAACCTCTGGAAGAAGTGTGTTTGTTGGAAGCGTCATACGGGACGACTCCCGCGTGGACGGAACCACGGCATTAGAGCATGGATGCGAATGGGCTTATCTTTTCCTTCAGAAGTTATGTGAACAAAATGTTGATACCCACTTCCTCCGGCATATACTCTTTTCCATGCCTTCGTTGAGGCAAACGGAAGTTCTGTTACCACACCATCATTATCATATATGCCGTAATTGGTTGTATCAACACCTATAGTGAAGTTGTCTCTATCTACAACAGTTACGGTATATGGACCGCCATTAACTGCATTCATTCCATCTACATTATAGATGTAAACCTCTTCTCCTGTACTTAATCCATGGTTATTGGAAGTAACCTGTCCTGGATTTGCGTTGGTGATGTGAGATACTGCGGATCGTTCCACAAGATTTGGCAGCATGTTCATTGTCTTTGAGGAATATGGGGAATTCTCATTGTTTGTGAAGAATTCTACGGTTATCTTTGACTCTGGGTGTGTATCCATAAACAAATCAACATAACCAAGCTGAGCTTGTTTACCCTGGCTCATCCACGGATTCCACGCGGCTGAAGTAAGCTCGAATTCTATGGAATCCGCAAGAACGGTTCTTACTGTTCCGGCTGATCCGGCAACATATGCGGTATATCCGGAAGTATCAATGCCAGATAATTCAAATGTATTGCCAGATTTAGAGGCAACGATAAACTCTCTATCGTTAAGTTCTACCATACTTCCTGCGGCTATTCCGGAAATCGTGATTACATCACCATCTGAGAGCCCTATATTTCCAGTCATCGTAATAACGCCCGGACTTGCCTGTGTTACGTTGATGATAGTTGCATCAAATCTTTCTTCTTGGTCATCTCCTCCCTGTTCCATGACAAAGATTTCGCCGTCTCTATCACCTCCGAGAAGAATTTCAGACCCTTCGTCAAAGAAGAAGTCTGTGAGTGTATCATCTGCAAATTGGTCAAGTGTTTGGTCCCCAAAATCAACAATAGAAGAATCTTGTCCCGCTCCACCATGTCCCAAAACATTGAGTTCTATTTTATATTTCGAGAAAGATTTGGACTCTTCATCAAAGATAAGAGCCGAATCTGCTTCCGTAGACTCTATTCTTGGATATAACATCCACATACGACGATTTCCGAAGCTTCTTTTAGCAAATACCTTGCCAAAGTGTTCGTCATTCATTGCAGAGTCTGTAAAATCCTCAATACGCTCATCTATACGTTGTGTTCCAACACCATCTGTAGCGTTAATTCCTCTAATCCCCGCAGATATGACTGTTCTATCAAACTGTTCTGTAGTCATTTTACCGTCACAGGAACGGAAATCGTTTATCTTGTCCCATTTGAATGGAAGAGCAGGGTCGGATGTGGGTCTTAGCGTCCAAACACTGCTTGTAAAGTATACAATAAGTACATCTTGTACAAACTGAGCACTAATGATGTGATCTCCTGTGGGAGCGTCTACGAATCCCCCCTTGCCAGGAACATTGTCGTCCCATCCTCCAGTAACAGAAGGACCTTGAGCCTGGCACCAACGCGCCCTTTGCGGATAAGTATTAGCTCCTTCGAATGTATGAAGAAGGACAAGTCGTTGCCTGAAGGCAAAAAGCAGTTTACAGCCATTTATTGTCGTGGTTGAGTTTATTACTGGAGCAAAAGAGGTTGTGGTTGTTCCTCCGTTATAATAACGAATTCCATTGAGACCGCCAGAAAGAGCGTCTCCATTGGTAAAATAAAGACGATATAGAGTGGAGGCCGCGGTTGACGCTGTTGACGCCCAGTTATCTCCCCAGACATAACTGAGATTGCCTCCACTCATAATATCTGCGTTATCAAGAGGAACGAATTGATCGTTTGTAGGATCAAACTTGCAAGCGCGTTTTGTATCAAACGCTAAAACTTCTTTAATGTTTGCACTGTCAATATACTGAAGAATACCCATTACACGGTCTTGTGGGACAAGGTAAACGCCGCCTGCACCCGCAATATAAGCGGTGAAATTTGTCGTATTAACATTTGTAAGTTCAAATGTAGTGGGAGTTATATTTCCAATGGTATATTGATTGCCGTTGAGTTCCGTCATTCCAGTGACATCTCGAATCTCAACAATATCTCCGTTCGTGAGACCTGTAGTACTTGTAACAGTAACAACACCAGGACTTGCCTGTGTTATGGCAGATATATCCCAGTTAGTGCCGTTCTTGTGAACGATATCACCAAGCTTCGTATAGCCTTCTCTTTTTTCTATTACTCCATGACGAATATGGCCATTTATAACATCGCTAAATGCGTCTTGTGGTAATTGCCAAGGCTCAACATCCGTATCAAGACCCGTGGCAAATGGAGCAATAAGAAAAGGCTCATAATTCATGCAATACCGCCAAATATTACCAGCATGAAACCGGCATTAATATCATTTCCGTTATTGTTTCTAATCCTAACACTTGTAGTTATCTTACCTCCTGCAAGCGTTGGAGTTGATCCAAGTTGTGCTGTTGTTGCATTACCAGCTACAATAAGAGGAACAATCGTCACATAAACATTCGCATTATTGAATACGGCGTCTGTTACAACACTATAACTGCCTGTTGCAGGCCGAGTAACAGCGCTACAGTTAATCTGTCTTGTAAAGGTTGTTCCTGTGTCTGGAACATATGCTAGTGCCGTTGGCAGCATGTTGGCGGTATATGAAAAGTTGCTCAGATTAATACCGGTTGTTGCTCCACCAAGAACACCCCCATCGGTAAGTTGAACTACATTACCGGCAGAATCCTTCATAAAGGCTTCTTGCGTTCCACCACCATCATCTTTGCTGTAGAGGTAGTGGGTTCCAGTATTCGTTTGTGGGTCATTGTTAGCCGCAAGGCCTGTTCTGTTGTCTAACTGAACAGAACGCTGTTGAAGCATAGAAGAGGTGCCTACATCGTCTCCCTCTTCGATTGCCTCCCAATTAGGTCGGATCACAATCCCAAGGTTGCGGATTTTCTCACTATTTGACGGCAAAGATTTGTCCCAGGCCATGTCTACCTCTTAAAACATTGGAAGCGCCCGAGTCGACTCTAGATCGATATGGGTGCGTGTTAGTATATAGTTAATCTGCTCCTTATATAGCAGTGTGAGTTCTTGATATCTATCCATCTCGCCAAAGTCACTCGCTATTCTTCTAGCAGCCCCAAAAGCAATTGCAGGACCCCACTCTTCTTGTAATGGTTTATCGTCTGCATATTCGAAGACAGTCTTATTTGAACCACTGACGGGTTTAACGTAAAGAAGGGACCAGGCTTTTACCTCGAAACGGTAAGCCCTGTCTGGAATGGGATAGAACTCGAATTGGTTATCAAACATAAGAACAGCAACAGGAGTCCCTGCTTTATATTGGATAAAACTTGCTTGTATAACCTGCCCGTTTGTAGGGGCAGTGTTAAATGTTACAGAGATGGCCCCTGTTGTATAATTAACAGTACCCGTTCCTCCCTGGTCACCTGTAAGAACACCCAATCCATCATCTGTAAATACCTCTACGGTATCGTCAACTAATACAGAGCCGGCAACCAACGGTGCGTTGCTAGAATAAGTATTAGAGAAAGCCACAGTAGAGCCATCACCAGTCCAAGTAGAAAGTCTGGTAACATTATACGGATTTTCCGTCCTAAACTTTTCAGGATCTTGATAAAAAAGAAGTTCACGGCGGTCAATCGTTGCCGCCGGAACAAAGTTCGTATAATTCGCAGGAAACGTGTATTTTTGAACATTTGCCTCCGTATTGAACTCGTGAAGGGTATAGTTCCTATTGAGTTTTACTTCTGCCGGAAACTCGAACTGAAAGTACTTGTTAATGTACTCATCAACCTGAGTGTTGCTCATCTCAGCAACAGAAAGCCTTCCGCTTACTTGTCGCGTTTTAGTTCGAATCTCTGATAGCGTCCATTCACTCATAGGTATACCTTATTCAAATATTTGCCGGCACTGAAATCTAGATTTATACCCTTCTAAGTTCTTCTGCATGCGGCCTCTGCCGTCTGGAGAATATCCCCATAAAGGTGTTTGTCTAGATTCAATGTGCTGAACGACTTCTCGTCTTAGTCTATATTTTCCACCATGAAGAAGGGTGTATTTTTCTGGGCTCTTTGTGCTTCCATAAGAAAAATTTACAGGCACACCTGGCTCCTCAAGGTTAAAAAACTCAACCATAATTTCTTCGTTGAGCCATTCCTTCTGGCGTTCTTTTTTGTCCTTCTGGACATTTGGTGCTTCTACTTTACTCATATCTCTCCATGTAAAAGAGAGGGCCCAGAAAATGAAGAAACCAGGCCCTCAGGGGTATTATGTTACAGACTCTTTGCCTTTAACAATTGCAGTCATAACAGCGCTATTAGCACCAACAGGAGTGGTACCAACAGTGATTCCACGACGAGCGTAGTTTTCTGTTGGGATTGCATCTCCGTTAGTATCGCTAACACGAGTTACCTTACCACCACTAACATAAGTGCTATACGCAGTTGTGTTGGTTGCGGTGGTAATTGTAGTTGCTGTAAATGAAGCAATTACATAGTCCTGGTTAAGGCTAGTTGCAGAACCGTCGTCTGCCAAACCTTCAACCTTAATAGTATCACCTACAGCGAATCCGGCAGGTCCTGTATCATCTACAGTCAAAACACCAGGGTTTGCGTTGGTGAAACCAGAAATAGCAGCTCCGTAATTAGAGCTTTCAGACAAGGCTGTGAAGCCATTGCTTGTAGTAAGAGTACCAGAATCAACATCTAGTACTTCGCCAGCAGCCATACCGTCATTCCAGTACCAGCTGCCGCCATTTGTTCTATCAACAGTCGTAATCTCTGCGACTGTAAAACCAACGTCCAAGTCCCTAGCTACTGCAGGGTTGGGATTGGTCCACGTGAAGCTCTTACACTGACTCATGTATAAACCTTTAGTTGGAAATTAATCTTTTTTGTGGTGTTGAACATGGCAAAATCTACAAAACCATTGAATTTCGAGAGGTTTCGAATAATCTTCGTGATGAGCATCGAGACGAAGCTTTTTTCCACAGTTTTCACAAACTTCTGGTTTAATAATCTCTCCTTTCTGAATAGCATATTCAACAATTTTGTGAGCCCTTTCCTTTTCTGGATTTTTAATTCTCCATAATCTGTTCTGGTCTCTAACATTTTGTTTCTGCTCTTCTGAAAGATTAGACCTTTGTATTTTCTTCTTCTCAAGTAACTTTTCACGATTCTTCTCGTAATATTCCTTCCATTTTTTGCTCTGTTTAGAAGGATCGTAAACTTCTTTACGCTTAGCTCGAAGAATTTCCTTATTCTTTTGGCTATATTCTCTCGAATATTCTCTATCCCTTTTTTTCTCTTCATCTGTTCGATTTTTGAGGTATTCTCTCTTTTTCTCACAAATATCTTTGGAATTTCTTGAATAGAAATTTCTGCCAATTTCTCTACGTTTTTCAACGTTTTGTTTGGACCAATCAGACGATTGTTTGTTTGTACAAGATTTACATATACTTCGGATGGCTTTAGATCCATCCTTCCGTATTTTACCACTCTTGTAAAATTCACTCTCATCCTTTTCAATACCACACTTTTTACATACTTTCATAAGACCTCCTTATAGAGATCTTATGTTACTAATCTCAGCTTTATTTCCCAGCTAAAATTATGAATGTGTTGCCTGCAGGTTAGTCATAAACGCATCGTTTAGGATCCTACTCACGAATGGGTGGGACCAGCCCACGGTTCCTCTTTGGTGAAGAGGGTCAGCACTACCAGCAGAACCTAAAGGTTCCACGTAGAACTCTCCTGTTTCACTTCCAAGGTGTACAACTGCATATGCTTCCTTACCGATGATAAAGTTGTCATAAACAGCTGGTGATGCAGACGAAACACTTCCAACACTAGTGAAGAGCCATCTTACGTTTCCAGTGGTTCCCCACTCAGCTTCTAGTACAGACTGCTGGTTAGGATATTGTGCACTGTGAACAAAGTTAGAAACTGCCTCTAGGTCATCTAGAAGAGCAGTATCAATGTAAGCCCAGAACGCAGGTCGTACAGGCGCAGTACCAAAGGCATCACGTCCAGTAACTACTTCTGAGATCATTTCTGCATCGTTACCCAAAAGAGTAAAGACAGCAGTGTCGATGTCTGCCTTAGTTAGCTCTGTAGGGGTGTTACCGTTAACACCATTGCTACAGGCTAGTGTAGAAGCAGTTGAAGCCAAAACATCACGAGTAACTTCGTCAATGGTTTGACCTAAGTTCTGTGCAAGAAGTCTTGCGGCCTCATTAAGAACACGGTCTTCAACAGTGAGTTCTACTTGATTTGTGATGGTCACAAAGTTTCCATAGAAGTCAACCCGTGCTTTAATGTCAGTAGCAGATAGAGCGGCTCCTGGAGGAGTAATTCCATCTACAATAGGTACAGGCACTGTATCTAGTCGTGAATAACGTCTGAATACAATGGTATCACCTTCTTTTTCTGGCAATACACGTTTTTGTGCGAATTTGGTATGAATCAGTTGCGGATATGCCGTCATGAGCAAAAGCCGGTCATAGTACTCCCGCACTGCTGGTGGCAATGTTGCTACATCTGTAATAGCCATTATGCTTTCCTTTAGTTAAGAGTTAAAATCGTCCCAGATTCTTGTTGGCCATCTTCATAAAATCGTCATCAGACATGTTCCTAAAATTACTTACTTGCGATTGAGGCGATGTACTTCCCACAGCTGATAAGTTCCCGGCTCTGTTGCCGTTCTCAACTATGCGTTTTGCATCTGCAGACTTTTTAGCCTCATGTTTATTGTCTCTATAAGAGTCACTATTCTTCGCAAGGAAATAAGCAAGTTCATATTTGTTTGGATCATTCTGAAGGGTAGCTTTCAATGCTGGGTTCTTTGCAATTACATCTGGTAGGTACTTCGTAACTACATCATTGTAATCATTATACTTCTGTTGAACACGTAGCTCTTCAACGCTGGATTGATAATTCTGTTGTACTTGGCCAAGTAGCTTCTTAGCCTCCTTAACGGTCAATACATCGTCGTCAGTCAAACCAAGATCATCCTCCTGTTTAGGAGCCTGTTGTTGGTTTGCTTGCATTAGTGATACATGATCTTGAAGCATTTTCATTTGCTCTTGAAGCTGCTGACGTTCACGTCTCTCTGCTTGTAAAGCAGTCACAGGAACCATGTCCGGTGTATGCTCCGCTTGAGACTGTTCTTGTACAGCGACTTCAGGACCGGCGGCGTCCACAACCATTTCGCCCGTTTCTGCTACTGGATCTTCCATTAGTTTTCTCCTACGCCCTTAAAGTTGGCGGCACTACATTTGATTATAGACATACGCTCCTGCGATATCTGAGCGACCTTCCTGTACTGCAGGGGCAGATTCTAGCCCTAACAACGGTGATAAGCGCTCCAAATCGATTGGCATGTCATGTACGTTTATTTTATGATCAATAATTTCCCCATTTTTCACCTCTAGGATGATCGTTCCCAACATGGGTTTGGGTTTCTTGTCATAGTCCTTAACAAGACGAACCAGGACGTACTCGCCTGTGTTCATCTTCATTTTGGTCGGACGATGGTGAATAACGATCCAGAAATGACCATGAGGTCTGCGATTCAAGATGTCTTGGACTTCTTGGTCGTCTGCCTTAATCATCTCCTGAACTGTCTCACGAAGTTCTTGTACCATTTAAATTCCTAGTATTTGTAATTGAAAGCCTTGTCTGAATAGCCTTTCTTCTCCATTTTAGAACGCTGAACACGTCCCATATCAAACTTCTGTGGAGAAGTGGTGCTAATTGGAGAAGTGTTGCCATGATTTTTCATGACCCCTTTTCCTGCTTTTGGAGCTTTAGGCATCTTGTCCATGTTTTTGTATTTAGGCATCTGTAACCTCTTGGTTGGGTTGGTTAATTGCCCCTGTTGGAGTCTCACCCATACCAGGGGATTGTTGATCAGGCATTCCGCCTGACTGAGAAATAGAAACATCATCAGCTTTTATCTGTTCTTCTTCTAATTTATTCTTCTCACGAAGAAGTGCTGCTAACATAAGTTCTTCTTTAGCTGTTCTTACATCAACCTCATCAAGCTCCTTAATAGCCCTTGCCTGATCTAGAACCGCTTGTGTTCTATTTTGTACGGCTTCAGAGGCCCTTTCATCTTCAAGACCCATGTTTGCAATAGCCCTTGTAAACCGTTCCTTAGCACCTGCAACTTGTTGTAGGGATTGAGAGGTTGCAAGGTCTTTCTGTGCCTGCAATAATTCTTGTTGAATTGCTTCTTGTTTTTGTGCAGCCTCTGCTTGTTGTTTCTCCATAGCTGCGATTTCTTCA
>JAEORY010000112.1 GCA_016840645.1 Candidatus Borrarchaeota archaeon
AATCTTTTTCGTAGTCAAACAGCATTATCTCGGGGAAATTTTTTAAACCCGTGTGGTAAGTTTTTATAAGCGTCCAGTTATCGAACCTGACCGAGCGTTGACAGCTCCAAGCATTTTGACTTATCACGAGATATTCTCTTCCAAAATCTTCTCCGCTTTCAATTTCTTTGAAAAAGCTCTTTCCGTCCCAAAATCTTGGAATTGGCTTGTTAAAACCTTCTAACATCGTAGCAGCAACATCATTTGTATGAATCAAAGAATCGTATTGCTTTTTCCACTTTTTTCCGGGCCATTTGATTATCATGGGTACTCGATTGACTATGTGATCTGCCGTGCAATGGTCTCCATACACGTTCAATTCTCCTTGACATTCGCCGTGATCAGAGCTTATCATGATGAGTGTATCTTCATATACTCCCAACTCTTTCAGAATATGAACTATTTTTCCTACGAATTCATCTGCGTATCTTACTCCCGCATCGTAGCCGTTTATCCAATTTCTATAATCGTCTAAATCCTTTATTTCGCTCATACCTGCGACTCTCACAAATATATCAGACATGGGTGTATTTTTAAATCCATGTGGCTCATGTGCAGAATGGGGGCCGTAGCTTTTTCGATGCTCGTCAATGATCTCTTGAGTCATCCATTCAGGAATAGGATCGTTTTCGAAGGGACACTCAAATGACAAGGGCGTCCGATACGGCGTGTGAGGATCCCATATGTTCAAGTGTAAAAGCCAATTATCTCTTGAACCGTTTTCATCTAGCCATTTTTTTGCGCGTGGGAAAACATCATCTGCCGTTTCCAGTCCCATCTTGCCCGTGTTATGCATTTCATTCCACCCCGCATAAAACCAGTAGGCAGAATGTCTCTCAGCGAAGGGAGAGATGGTTGTAGTATAGAACTTTCCTTTCCTCATCGAGAAGATCCAGCTATTAGTTAGATAGGAATCTACAAAATCCCTATCTTTCCCCGTTAGGTATAAATCAGCAGCTGTTCCACCATGACCAATTATTCCCGAATGAATACCAAACCGTCCTGTAAACAATGAAGCACGAGATGGCAAGCAGGGTGAGTCAGAAACATAACATTCCGTGAAAATCGTACCTTCCTTAGCAATGTTATCGATATTAGGAGAGGTCTCTCGTTGATACCCATAACATCCTAAGTGATCTGCCCTTAGCGTGTCAATATCAATATATACAATCCTCATAATTACGATCCTTCAATCTTTATATTTATTTAGTATAGAAAATTGTTAGGGTAATTAAAACATAAGGAATTTTAAATTTTGTTCCAAAAAAAAGAGTAATAAAAAAAAAATTGAATTATTTCACAGTTTCAAAATATATATACCACTGTTCGTAGTCTTCCATGTAATCAGTTCCAAGATGTTTGTGCTTGGTTTTTGCTAAATCTCTTGGAACAGATTCGCTGGCAGGCTTGTAGTCCGTAATTACTTTTAAAACGGTTCCAGGTTTCATGGTTCTTAGCTGTTTCTTCGTTTTTAAAGCAGGGACGGGACACACGAGCCCGCACACATTTAATTCCATGTCGTATTTCATCATTTTTTTTACCTCCTTATTATTCTTCACACATTATGCTAAATAACGGTTCTTCGTTATTTGGTTCTATTTTCATTTCGAGTTTATGTTGCTGAGTAAGCCTTAGGGCTTCGTATCTAACCTTTTTTGGTTCCATCTTAAGATTATTTGCCATGTTAGAGATGGTAGAGACGCCTTGCTTCTCGATATAATCAAGAATCGCTTGCCGTGCAGGTTTTTCAAAGTCCAATAACTCTCTCTTTGATTTTAAGTTAATTGCCTTGTTGAGCTCTTCTTCATTGACCTTACCTTGTTCAAATAATCCTTCTTGAATTGCACTTTCAATTATTTCTTTACCTCGTTCTGTCCATGCAACAACAGTAGAAAAACCTGGTTCTGAACCTACTTCTCCCGCTGTCAAATCAGAATATATTGCAGGAAAATCTTGACAATGGGCACAATACTGATTACAGCTCAAGCAACGTCGAGCTTCTTTAATTGCCATATCCTCGTTAAACATCGCGTCAATTTCATTTTCAAAACTCCAAGTTTCTTCTTCCTCTTCTAAGCAAGCTTTTAACGAGTAATCTTTAGGCGGTTTTTTCGGTCCCGTAAAGAACATCCTACTCTGTCTATAACGCCCTTTAGAGAGGGCTTCGCCTTTGAGATAGCGGTCTATCGAAATCGCTGCTTCTTTTCCGTGAGCAATTGCAGCTATGGCAACGGCTTTGGTATTAGCAATGATATCACCGCCAGCAAACACTCCTGGAATGTTAGTTTCAAATGTTGTTTCATTTACAGTGATTTTATTCCGTTCTTTTTCGATTTTATTATCTGTTGCCGCATCAATGAGATCAAAATCAACGGATTGTCCAACCGCAATAACTATGGCATCAACAGGAATTTCAAAGTCGGAGCCTTTAACCTTATTTAACGGTCGCCTTCCATTTTCGTCAATTTCGCCCAATTCAATTGAATATGCATTTAGCACTAATGTATCTCCTTTTCCTTGGGTTATCTTCGATGTTGAGGTAGTAAAATGATATTCCATGAACTCAAACTCATTTTCAGGGATGTCTCTCAAGACTAACTCGAGATCCTTTTCGCTTGCAATATCAACAAGGTGAATTTTTTTAGCCCCTAATCTCAATGCTGTTTGCGCAACATCGACTGCCACTGGACCTCCGCCAATGATTCCTACTTTTTTATCCTTGAATTCTTCTTCGTTTTCACAGTATCGATATTTTCTTTCAATAAGAAAATTTATAGCAACATGAACATTAGGAAAATCTTCTCCTTCTAATTTCAAGGTTCGAGGTTTATATTGACCCGTAGCAATTAAAACGGCCTCGAAACCATCATTTTTTAGGTCCTCTATAGTCATATCTGGGCCTAATGGTTTGTTGAGGAGAATTTCTACTCCTTGATTTTTAATTGATTGAATATCGTAGTCAAGAACGTAGTTTGGCAATCTAAATTGAGGTACGCCAAACCTGAGCATTCCTCCTGTTTGATCCGTTTTCTCAAAGATCGTCGGCGCATATCCTTGTTTAGCTAAATAATAGGCTGCTGTAAGACCAGCTGGTCCTGAACCGATAATCGCTATCTTTTTTCCTTTTGGTTTTGTTGCAGGTTTTTTCTTTTCTCCTTCTTTTATCTCCCATTCTGTAACAAATTTCTTTAATTCCCTAATTGCTACAGGGTGATCTGTTCCGATAAAAGTACAGCTATGTTCACATTCGTTAGTACATATCCTACCGCAAATGGAAGGCAATGGATTCTTTTCTCTGATTAGATCTACTGCTTCCTGATATTCCCCGTTTCGAATAAGAGCAACATAACCTTGAGCATTTACTCCGGAAGGACATCCATTACAACACGGTGAACAAACCAAACCTCTATCGGTTAATTCTGTTCTTATGCTTGAGTTGCAGAATAATCCTAATTTGAGAATCTCTCGTTTCATTGTTTCTTCCATTTCTGCGGCACCTCGCATTTCACATGCGACTCCAACAATTCCCACCGGTTCTAAAGTTTCACCTGTAAGTTTATTGAGCCTTTCTAATACCCCAGAACGACCATATACTATTCCGGCTTTTTGAACTACTTCTTCTGGATTTGATACCTCATTTGCTATTGGTTTATCGTCATCATTCTGAACCATGACGATATTAGCTACTTCTTTTTCTTCTAATAAACGTTTAGAAATGGTAGTTATAAATCCTCCATTAGTAGCTCTCTTAAGAATCTCAGGATCTTTGCTTCTAAGCGAATAAATCCCTAATGGTTGTTTTTCTTCGAATTTCTTTTGAATTGCTTGAGGGCATCCTTCATAACATCTCCCACAATCTTCCCCTTGACGTTCTAAGATACAATAGTCTTTAAGCTCTGGTCGTAAGTTAACCATATCAATGTGCTTACACGAGCCCGCACATTTACCACATCCTTGGCATAAACCGACTTCAATAATTTCTTTATTTAATAATTCAAAACTCATCATGCTCCCTCCTTAATTTTTATCTCTTTAATTACACCTTTCGAATCGATGCTGAATTCCACAATTCCATTTTTATAAGTACCTTCCTTTATCTCAAAAGGTTCTGCTTTATAATCGTCAAAGTTATCAGCTCCATCAATAGGCGTTTTAAAACCTCCGTAAAAAACGTTCGATAAGTTCATGTTCCCGGCAATCTTGCGAATTTTTTCGGTCACATCTTTGTATTTTTCTGCATCTTGAGCATCAATCGCATTTTTCAATTCTTTTTCTAAACTGCGCAATTTCTGTCTGTATTGCTTGGTTTGTTCGTTTACTTCAATCTCCGCTCCTTTTTCGTAAGCTTCAATAATGCTCAACGTCATCGAGATTGAATTATCTCCGCCTAATAGACCTGTTATTAATGGAAATTCCTCAATAAGTCTACCTGTAAATACATTCTCTAAGATACTACCTTTAGAATGGATTCTACCTTTAGGAAGTCCCGAGGTAGGCAGTGAAAATCTAAAGAAATTACCAACTATATCTGGTAAACTTTCTGTCATGTCATCGTCTTTATCGGCTAACTTATCAGTGGCTCCGTATTTAGATGCCTCAGTAGCAACTTCAACATTTCCCATCAAGGTTCCGAACATTCCCAGCATTCTCACACCGGACCTATCAATTATGGGTTTACACCCACGACATTGCGTTCCGTAATCAACGCAGCGTTCTTTGCATTCAGTAGCAATATAACCGTTACATAAGAATCCTAAATCATTGAAACATGCTTCTTCGTTTTCAAAAATGTCAATTTGTCGATGAACCTCATCTAAATATTCGCAAGTTGATCTTCTCTTACAAACCTTACATAAAGATGGTGGTTTATCTACTTCTCCTCCTTTAATCGTCGCAGTTAACTCTTCAATTTCCGCTAAACATCCATTGATTTTAAACGATTCAGGTATTATTTTACTGATGGGCGTGATGTTGGCTCCTTTTTGATTAGCAAGACCGAAAATTCCCCCTGTAGTGGTACAATCTCCGTAAGCTATTAATTTATTTGCGTTAGATTGTATGTTCAACAAGATCTCCTTGTCTTCAGGTAATAAATATCCACTAACTACCGCAACATCAATCTTTTCTCCTTTCCAATCTTTAGGATTAGAAATGAGCTCAACTTCCATGTCATTCTGCTTTAATAATATTGTTTCGTGGAAGCATTTATTACATCCGTTAAATTGAAAAACTTTAACATTCATTTTCAAAAGTACCTCCCTCTGTTATTGCAGTACATAATCTTTCTACTATATCCTCGAAGTCTCCAACTGCAGTTTCTCCCTCAGCTGCTCTCGAAGTATATTGATTAATGAACTGATCGCTATAACCAAGTTCTTTAAACATCTTCTTCATCAATTTTATACGGCGCATGGACAAGAGATTTCCATTAAAGAAATGACACGCTCCTATACAGCACCCTACACATGAAACAGCGTCAGCACCGTTATTTAATGCATCCATGATCTGGATTGGTCCAATTTGGCCCGTGCATTGAACTCTAACTATTCTCACTGATGGATCGTAAGGCATTCTACCTACTCCCGCTGTATTTGCTGAACCTTGTCCACATTCATTACACATGAACACTACAATATTGTCATATTTACCTTCACATTCATTAATATCACAACTACTCATTACAAACTACACCTCCACCCGCTATTGGAACAATTTCATCTAGTAATTGGTCGTCTCTAAAGTTTAACAGTTGTATAGCCCCTGTAGGACACGCGGGCATACAAATTCCACATGATTTGCATGCTACTTCGTTTACGTCAGGTCGTCCATCTTCATTCATGCTAATTGCTGCAGGATTACACGCAGTTATACACATCCCACAATCCATGCATAAGTCATAATCGATGTAAGGGATGAGCATCTCCTTTTCTATATATCCTTTTACTAAAGGTTGAGCTGCTAAAGCTGCTGCATTCCCTGCATGAGCTACAGTTTCAGAAATATCTTTCGGTCCTTGAATTGTGCCTGCTAAATAGATACCTCCTTTACTGCTTGCAGTTGGATTCATCTTGATATGGAATTCCTTGAAAAATCCTTCTTTAGAGCGTAAAATTTTTAATTTTGAACCTAAAGGACCTATTCCTTCTGGAGGAACCATTGCTGCTGAGAGAACAACTAAATCAGCTTTCAACTTTAGAGGTGTCTGAGATAATGTATCTTCTACAATCACAGAAAGATCACCAGATATTGGATCTTTTAATATTTCGGAGGGTCTTCCCCTGATATACCTCACGCCTTTTTCTTGAGCTGCTTTATAATACTCCTCGAAGTTAAGTCCAGGAGTTCTCATGTCTATATAACAAATCGTCACATCGGCATCAGGATACATGTCTTTTACTAATCCAGCATTTTTGGTTGCAAATTTACAACATACACCCGTGCAATATTTATTTCCTACTTGTTCGTTTCTACTTCCAACGCATTGAATCATTACAACCTTTTTGGGTATTTTACCGTCAGAAGGCCTCATTACTTCACTTCCAGTCATTGAAGTAGGACCAAGCATTCGTTCAAGTTGTAATTGCGTGATTATATCATCATAGCCCTCTTGTCCGTAATGATATGCATCAATTTCGGTAGGATCATATTCTTCGTATCCAGCGGCAACAACTATAGATCCAACCTTGAATGTTTTTGTTTCTGGTTCTTGGGAAAAATCAACTGCTTGAACAGGACATATGTTTATACATGTATTACATTCAATGCAATCTTTCTTGGATCGAACATAGGTCGCTGGAATGGCCTGTGGATACGCCTTGTATATAGCCCCTCGCGTGGACATTCCTTTATCCCATTCAGAAGGAACCTCAACGGGACAATTAGCTTCACATTCTCCGCAAGAAGTACAGTTATCTTTCACATATCGAGGTTTAATTTCAACTTCAATTTCATAATTTCCCATTGAACCCTCAACGCTCTTGATTTGAGCATTTGTATATAGCTCAACTAGGGGGTGATTTGCAACACCATTCGTAAGGGGCGAGATACTACATTGTGGGCATTCGTTTGTAGGGAATGTTTTATTCAATCGAGTCATGTGTCCACCAATAGTAGAATTCCTCTCAATTAAATACACTGGGATTCCTAATTCTGCTATATCATAAGTGGCTCTTAGTCCTGCAATTCCTGCACCAATAACTAAAGCTGCCTTGGTTGTACGGATCTTCTTTGTTTCGACTTCCTCTAATTTTCGTGCCCGATTAACTCCTGCTTCGACTAATTTTTTAGCTTTTTCAGTAGCTTTATCTTTATCTTTTTTATGAACCCAACTACAAAATTCTCTTACATTTACTTGCTGATGTAGATGTTTATTTAATCCCATCTCTTCAATCGTCCGCGCAAAGGTCCTTCCATGCTGGTTTTTTGAACAAGAAGCAACGACAGTTCGGTTAACACCTTTTTCTTTAATATCATCTTTTAATAATTGAACACCTGGTTTTGAACACATGAACATGTAATGTTTCGCTTCAACAACATTTGGTAAATTACTAGCAGATTCAGCAACCTCAGCAACATCTACCGTGCCTGCAATGTTATGTCCACAATGACAGACATAGACGCCAATCCGAGGCTCATCCTCGGGAAAACCCATCTTCTCTTGAGATCCTTCAGCTAGTTCAGAGTTTTTAATTTTTTCATCTTTAACCGTCATTTTTATGCTGCCTCCTTATCTTTAATTACTTTTGCTCCGAAATCAAAAGTTTTACCCATCAGTTGATATTGGAGACCTAGTGATTCTGCATCCATGCCTAAACAATAAGCTGTAAGTTGGGCAATATGGATCACTGGATAGTCGTAATTGCATCCTTTATTCTTATTAAGATAATCTTGTCCCGTCTCAAATTGAAGATGACAGAAAGGACAAATATCTAAAATGATATCAGGTTTAACTTCATCAATATTCTTCATTTTTTCTCCGAAAATCTTCATGCTTGCATTGCCATCATAAGCTTTTACTCCGCCACCAGCTCCACAACATGTTAATTGTTCATTAAATGGGACTGCTTCAACTCCTAACACCTCGATAAAATCTTCGATAATCGTAGGCTTCTCAGAGCTATCAAGTTCTCTAATCGTAGTTGGTTTAAGGAAATGACATCCATAATGGATTGAAGCTCTGAGGTCTACTTTTCTAACGATATGGTCTTCTATTCCCCATGAACCTATATCCCAACCTAAGACTTCTGTCATGTGTCTTACCTCAATAGTACCTTTAAACTCATAATCACCAAGTAACTTCAATTTTTCGTTAACTTGCTCTCTTAAATTTTCATCTTCTTTGAGATGTTTATTAACTTCCTGAAGCGTTCCGAAACAACCATTACACACCGTCAATATATCTGCATCCATTTTTTCTGCGATACATAGATTTCTTGCTGCATGGACCATCCAATCACCTTTATTAAAAGATCGGAAAACTCCAGGTGCTGGACAACATGCTGCTTTCTCCATTTCTAAAATTTCATATCCTAATTTTTCCATAACGAATTTAGTAGCCTTTTCAATTTGAGGATACCTGTTTGGCATTAAACAACCAAGGAAAAATGCAAATATCATATCTCTTGCCATTTATTCCTCCTCCTCCTTATCTTCTTTTTTTTCTGGTATATCGAATAAATGTTCTTCGATTTTTTTCAAATCTTTATCATCTCCCTCTTCTTTATATTTAGTTAAAGTAGGAGGGAGTTCTTCTAAGCCCAATTCAACCCGTTGCTTCCTTATTTGATCGTTAATTGGAACCGCGTGGCCAAAATTCTTCAAGTATCCAACCACGGCGCGATGATTTGGGCTGATATTTCCTAATTTTGTAGCATAATTTCTCAATTCCATGATTACATCTGTAGGTCTTACATCCCTAGGACAACGCTCATAACATTGATAACAAGTAGTACATAACCATATGTCAGGGTCCTCTAACACGCTAAGATCTCCGAGAACTAACCTCCGAATGATAGAACGGGTTTTAAGTGCTGTCCATCGGCCACTTTCACAGCTAGCAGTACAGGTACCACATTGAATGCATGACCATATGTTAGTCTTTCTTTCAATATTTTTAAAATATTGAGAGTCAAAATCTTCATCTGTCTTATATTTTCTCGAACTTTCTTCAGTATCCGATATTTTTACCACCTTTTTTATTAATTAAAAAAAAAAATAAATTTATAATGATACAATCCTACTTCCTTCACTCATTTCTAAAAATGAAGCTGCTCCAACAGGATCTTCGACAAAATCATACAGATCTTCTCTTTTAATTCCCATTAAATCCATAGTCATTTGGCATGGGTATAACTTTACATTGCCACTTTCTACAGCTTCAATTAGCATCCCTTTTACATCCTCGATTCCGAATTTTTTCAATCTCTTCTTGAAAATCCCTGTTGCCATTCTTTTATATGGCATGGGAATTCCTCGCCATGGAACCTTACCTACTCTAGGTTTCGATTTCTTCTTAAGATTGAAAAGCCCCCAGAATGTAAAAAAGAAGTTCATCTTTACATCCATTGCATCACCGGTTGTACCCAGGATAAACATCATCATAAATTTCTCAAAATTATATTCGCTTACAATATAATTGATTGATGCGTTACTAGTGTGTTCGCCAAGTTCAGTATTTTCAGATACTTGACCACTAGGATTCTTTTCTGTTTCAGTCATTTGACCACCTTTTATTTTGTATTTTTTTCTTTTTTTTTTTGCCTATATTTTAAAAAATTTTTTTATTCACATCCAAGAGATTATTTTCTCTGA
>JAEORY010000113.1 GCA_016840645.1 Candidatus Borrarchaeota archaeon
CACCTTTTGGACAGAGTATTTGGCAGCTTTTACACATTTTATTGGCATTGAAGTATAGACAAATATCTTTGTCGATTACATAAGTTTTTGGCACTGCCTGAGTAAAGGGTGTATACGCAGCTTTCCTTCTGCCAAGACCAACGTTAAAATCATTATCTACAGTTACCATGGGACAAACAGTAGCGCATGTGTCACAAGCGTCACATTTTGTTCCATCAACAAAGCGAGGGTGCTTTAAAATAGTTATCTTAAAGTTGCCTGCGGATCCTGTGACATTTGTTACCTCAGAATATGTAAGAAGTTCGATATTTGGATTCTCTAATAGATCACCAAAAAGAGGAGTGAGGTAATAAAGCGAGTCTTCCATTGTTGGATACAATTTATCAAGTTGTGTCACCCCGCCTCCAACATTGGGGCGTTTTTCAACGAGGTAAGTTTTAAAACCTACTTTTGCAAGATCCAATGATGACTGGATTCCTGCAACTCCACCACCAATTACCAAGACCGCATTTTTTGACTCGTTGAGACGGCTAGCCATATATGAGCCTCCTAATTAGATACCTAAAGCTTTTGCAACTAGTGTTACAAAGTCCATTACTTCAATTTTTGTGAAATCCAAAGGTTTGTCCTCGCCCTTTTCACATCTAAGGCAGTTAAAATGCATCTCACACTTGGGGCATGTGTTCACTAATATTTGTGCTCCTGTGTTCTGTGCATCGGTCAATCTATCTATCCTTATTGCCTTTGCGTAATCGTCACAGTTAAGCCAAGAACTGACACCACAACAGAGCGCCTTCTCTTTATTCTTCGTCATTTCTTTTAAAGTAAGACCTGGGATGCTCTCCATCACTTTCCTTGGGGCATCGTAAATGCCCATATGTCTTCCTAGCCGACATGGGTCATGGTAAGTTACCACTCTGTTGAAATGCCTGGGGAATTCTAATTTTCCTTCATCAATTTTCTTTGCAAGAAACTCGGAGAGATGGATAACCTCAAAATCGAAATCTGGCACGTAATTCGGATAATCTACTGCTAATGTGCGATAGCATTCTGCACAAGTAGTTACAATACGCTTCACATTAGCTTTCTTAAAGGCAGTTGTATTGTATTCAGCAAGTTTAAGGAAGGTTTCTTCATCGCCAGACCATAGAACGTCATGTCCGCAACATTTCTCATCTTGAATAATTACAGGAACTTCGCCTAATTCATTAAGGATTCTCACGGCGTCTTTTGAAATCTCGCCATACTTAGCGCCCATATCGGCAAAATAAGAGACGTTATCGAAAAATGAAAGACAGCCAACAAAGAGAGCCGTCTTACCTTCTTTGTTGATTTTTCCGTCTTCTGGACGCCAATTCATCAGTTTGTTTGGGGTAATATTAGGATTTGCCATAATCCTAGTCGCTGTTTTGAAAATCTCGTGATGTGTTTCTCTGTAGTTGAGGAATCCTTCTCTGACGGCGTTCGTACGTACTGTCCTAATAAACTCAGCGAAATTAATAGCCATTGGGCACTCTGTTACGCACTCGTTACAAGTTAGGCAACGCCAAATGTCCTTAGATTTGATTATTTCTTCTTTACTTCCAGTTAATATTTCTTGGATTATTGCCCTAGGCGATTGCATAACATGAGCTAATGGGCACTTCGCAGAGCATTTGCCACATTGATAACAATAATCTACTATATCTTCAGCAGTCATCATGCTTTTCTGCAATTTAATACCCTCATAACTGATTTTGGGAATCTATCGTAAGTTTAATATCCATTTTATTATTCAGCGCTACTCGCTGCTTTCATGCCTTTCAGAGACCTTGGAGGCGTTCTCTCGATATCATGACCAGGCGTGTATTTGAAGAGTTCTTTTGAACTTTCAACCAATTTCTTTGAAATGAGACATAACGGAATGTTCTTTGGACACACTTCTGAACATTTTCCACAAGCGATGCACGTATCTCCTACATGAGATAAGCGAGTTAAATTAATCATGATAGGATCTAATTCCTTTCTTTTTCGTATAACATTACAGTCTTTACAATAGCAGATTGGACATGCGCGAATACACATCATACAGCTCGTGCATTGCTCGAAATTTGAAATTATATATTCAAACCGCTCTTCATTAGACATTTCGTCTAATTTGGCAAATTCGGACTCTTGTAACTCAAGCGCAGTTTGTTCTAAGGAGGCAATGTAGTTCTTGAGTTGTTGAACATTCTCATCCGAAAGTTTTTCTACCTCTATTACTTCAGTTGCCGCTTTCTCCAACACTTCCTTGCCCTGTGTAGAACGTACCTCAAAAATCTCTACATTTCCTTCTAGAGGATGATCAATCCAGAAGGTTAAATCAGCAACATTTTCTTTTGGAACCTTCTCTGGGCATTGATTACAATAACTCCTAACATCAATTTCTTCGCCTAACTTGAAGATTTGAGTTGTTCCATTATTCAGTTCCAGAGTTAAGACTCCGTTATTTATTTTTTCGTTAACCACGCTTTCAGGGTCAATCTCAGCTTTTTTAAGGACTTTTTTGAGTTCTCTTGAGTCGATTCGACCAATACATTCGAGGCCAATCACGAAAAGATTATCAATTGAAACTTGATCACGTTTTGCCAGTTCAATAAAAGCTCTAACATCACAGGGCCTGGCAATAACTCCTATTTTTTTATCGTCATCTTTTGCCCCATTGAGTTTAGTTACAACGTATTTCGAAACAGAGTCGATGTTGGGCAAGTTATAAGCAATAAATTGAGAGAGAGAAATATCAAAAATTTCTTTGGGCTCTTCCACAAGGACTGGTTTTAGTGTAAAATGATCCTTACGTTCTGTAAATGATAAAAAGGTGTCTACTATTTGATTTTTCAACATGAAATTCATAATTGCTTGAATTGCACCGTTCCCATACTTTAATTCACGGGACTCAAGCTCTTCAAGACCTTCTTTAGGTCTAGCAGCGACAAATTCTCCGATTTCCATTTGGATGTAGACTCTCCTGAGGGAATTGATAAAGATAGGATATAGCTGCTGCTCCCCTCGCAGGGGCGTTAACTCATGGCTCTAGGTTTTTCCCACGAGCGTCATTCTTTCGCAGCAGGTCGATTTTTTAATGGGTTGGGTCCTAATTTCAAGATTTCGTTTGTCACTTCAATCGCCGTCTTCGCAAATCTTTCGCCTTCAGCAGCGGAACACCATCTCATTTGAATACGACTTTCATCAAGACCGATCGACGTTGCTAGTTTCTTGAGATAATCAATCTGCATCTTTGCAACCTTGTTCCCAATCTCAAAGTCACACTCGCCTTCGTATCATCCGACAACTAATACAGCATCGGCTCGTCTCAACGCTCGTATAATAAGATCCGGAGATACACGACCAGCACATGGAACACGTATCGGCTTAATTGCAGCAGGATATTGCATCCTTATAATTCCTGCCATATCAGCAGCGCCATAACCTCATTTCCAGCAAACAAACGCAACGATATTAGGTACAAATTCTTCGACTTTTTGTTCTTGGCTCTGTGTCATTTGTCTAGCCTCCTGCTCCTTCCTTTAATGATGCCTTTTCCGAAGCGGATGGCTCAGTTACGGATTCTTCGACCAATAATGCATCAATATATACTTCCAATTGTTCATCTCTGTAGTATCTAAGCGTTATAGCGTTTGATAGACAGACTGAACTGCACGTGCCACACCCTCTGCACCTGATTTCGTCCACTTTCGCAATACCATTTTCCATAGTTATTGCATCATACGGACAAGTTTTAACACAGAGTGTACAGCCAGAGCATCGTTCATCGTCCACAAGTGCCTTAATAAGTTCCATTTCGTATTTGCGTGTGATCATAGGTCCACTAGCAGCGGCAGCCGCTCCCTTTGCTGAAGTAACTGTTTCTGCTATAGATTTTGGTCCTTGAGCCGTCCCTGCAACGTAAATACCAGGGATCTTCGTGTCTATGGGATTAAGACGAGAATGGAATTCTTGGATAAAGCCATCAGGACTCTTTTCAAGTCTCAATAGGTCAGCAATCTCATTAGTTCCTTCACCTGCAACCATGGCCACCGATAAGATTACTAGGTCTGCTTCGATTGTCTTGAGTTGGTTTGATAATGTATCTTCAACTTTCAGAAACAGATTCTTGGTTTCTGGATCTTCTGAAATTTCTGAAACGTTTCCTCGTAGATACTTTATCTTATGTTTCCTAGATCGTGTGTAGTATTCCTCGAAACCCTTTCCAGCCGCTCTTATGTCCATGTAGCAAATTGTGATATCAGCATCAGGGTAATGTTGTTTGACAAGTTTGGCATTTTTGATTCCTACCATACAGCAGTATCCCGAACAGTGTAAATTCTTTGTTCGATCCCGTGATCCGACGCATTGTAGTACTACGATCCTCTTCGGTGCTTTATCATCGGAAATCCGACGCAGATGGCCTAGGGTGGGTCCGTTTGGTGCTAAGAGCCTTTCGAACTCATTTTGAGTTATGACGTTTTCATATTCTCCGTAACCATAGATACCGTATGGTTTGAATTCATCAAAGCCAGTGGCAACTATTATCGTCCCTACACGCAATTCTGTGAACTTAGGTTTTTGATTAAAGTCTATCGCGTCTAGTTCACATGCTTTGACACAAAGGCGACATTTTATGCAGTAATCCATATCGATTGTGACAATATTCGGAACTGCCTGAGCAAATGGTTTATAGATCGCTTTTCTTGGCCCAAGACTACAGTCAAATTCGTTAGGAGCGTAAACAGGACAGGTATCTTGACAATTACCACAGCCATTGCATCTTATTTCATTGATGTATCTGGGTTTATGTTCAACTGTAACTACGAAATCACCGATCACGCCTAAAACGCTTTTTACTTCAGAATAACTCATGACTTCAACGTTCGGATGTCGATCAGTTTCAAGCATCACTGGACCGAGAATTCAGATAGAACAATCATCTGTAGGGTAAGTTCTATCCAACATGGCCATATGACCACCAATACTAGGGGCCTTTTCAACTAGATAAACTTGAAATCCTTCATCTCCTAGATTCACTGCTGCAGATAGGCCTCCGATTCCACCGCCAATGACTAATGCAGTAGGCTTTACACCGACCACCTTTCTAGGAACGTCTTCGAGTTTAGCAGCACGAGCTACACCTGCTCGCAATAGATCTTTTGCTTTCCGTAGGGCATCCTCTGGTTCTTGCATGTGGACAGACGCAACATGCTCTCGGACGTTAACAAACTCTAAGTAACTAGGACTCAGTCCTAATTCCTTAAGCACTGCCCTGAAAACAGGTTCATGTGTTTTTGGCGTACACGATGCAACCACTATTCTGTTTAAGTTGTAAACAACGATTTTGTCCTTTATCAGATCTGCACCAGCGGTTGTACATAGAGAGAGATTGTTTACTGAGCTAACAACATTCGGCAAAGTTGCAGCATATTCGGTCAACGTTGGAACGTCAACGTACGCAGCGATTTGGAAGCCTCACTCACAAACGAAAACTCCAATGCGAATTTCTTCTTCTTCTGAAATTCTCATCACCACCTCCAAAGTGGGAAATGTTCTTTGATTCAGTTACTCACGTTCGTAGAATTTAAGGGGAGATCTTAATTTCGCTACTATATCAAGCCAAAATTGTGTATATTCCCCTTCTTCATCATAAGTTACTTCACGCTGTAATTCAATAGGACATTCATTTACGCAGACAATAGGACATTCAGTGTCAAATAAGCATTGATCTGCATCTCTCATGATCGTACATTTTGTTGGACATGCATTTACACAGGCCCCACAATAGATACATTTTTCCTCATCAAGTGCGATTTTATCAACTCGTTCTCCGCCTTCTTTAGGATGTGGTACATAAAGTGCACCGGTAGGACAAATGTTTGCACAGGTGGAACAACCTCCAGGACAATTCTCTGGATAGAGTTTTATCTTACCCTTGAATTGCTTTCGAGCCTTCATTCCCTTTCTTCTTTCTAGGTCAACAAATTCTGCGGGTAATGGTGGAACCGCTTTGTTTTCAAAGAGTAAATTTTTAGGCTCACCATTTATCTCTAGTTTTAAGGCAAAAAAAGGACACATATATGAGCAAGTGCCACAGTAAACGCACTTATTTTCATCGATCAGTATTGCAGGTGTGTCGGTATCCCCTTTAATTGCTGCGCCAATAGGTCCTCTTTCAATTGCTGACTTTGGACAGACAAGAATACAAGTCCCGCAACCTGTACAGCGAGTTCTATCGTAATTAAGTTTTAGATCAACAGTTAGGAGTTTGAATTCTGCTGTGATCTTATCAGATTCAACAATCTTTCGGTGTAAAGGTAACATTAGCGAGTCACCTCTGTAGCAGGCACAATAATTTTTATCGCGTTAACAGGGCAAGCCTCAATACACATTCCGCATCCGTCACATAACTTTGATTTCACAACTTGGGCTTTCCCTTTCTTAACAACAAAAATTAAGTTTTCGTGATCTTCATTTATTAAACATAATTGAGTCTTTGGACATGCAGTATAACAATCTCCACATCCATGACACAATCTTTCATTGATAACAATTTCGTAAGGCATTAACATCCCTCAAGGTCATAGGAGTTTGCCGATAATCACCCAAAAGTAAGGCGATCAACAGTCCTTTAAGCAGTATTTGGATATTTAAGCATTTACCTTTTATGAATTTTACACCCAGTCGCTAAATTAGAATAGGATGAGGCTTTAAGGAGGTCACAAGGTCAACAAAAGTTGTATTTTGAAACACTAGATCATTGTATTGTGCAAAAGTGTATTGGAAAGTCTATCTAATGTTTCTTCCTCTTATCTCCTTGATATTTTTTCACATTGTATTAGTAAGCATGTGCTCTTTTTTATATGGTGTTTTTGGCAAAAATTCTACCTTAGCTCCAAAACAATCTATTTTTATTCATGGAGAGTAATATTCAGCTTCTCATCTTGAAAATCAACTGACTCTTTTCAATATATTCTAAATGTATCATTCAAAACATTCAAATCAGAAAATTTAAATTGGAAGACTAGTGAACGTTTCGACAACTTTCAAATTGTATATGTATGAAAGATCATTACTTGAAAATTCGTTGACTAGATCTACTATTCATCTATGTTAGTTTTCAAGATATCCTCTTAAATTTCCAATAGGAAAATGGTGAAAAGAGATGGGAATTAAAAAAACAAAAAAGGTCATCCTTCTTACCGGTCGATCGATTGAGCAAGGAGTTTCTTTAGAGGGCGAGAAACTTACACGCGGATATGCCCTTAGCACGGGAATCTGTGAAATCGATCCCGAGGACATGAAAGAACTAGGAATATATGATGGGGACACCGTGAAAGTTAAAACTAATCACGGACAGGTCTTAGTAAGCGGAATTGAGGCGATTCAGGCTCCACACAGAGGAATTGTATTCATACCGATGGGACTTTACGCAAACGCGGTGATCAATCCAGAGACTGACAGTACCGGGATGCCCTCGTACAAGGGAGTCGAAGCCATCATTGAACCAGCTCCTAATGAGAGGGTACTAGCACCTAAGGCACTAATGAAGAAAATCATGCCGCTCAAAAAATGAGGAAGTGAACGAAAAGATGAGCAAACAAACTGTTGTTAAAAACGTAGTATGTCCCTTTTGTGGCTGCCTCTGCGATGATATTGAAATTTATGTTGATTTAAAAGAAAACAAGATTGTGGAAACTGCAAATGCCTGTGTCTTAGGCACAGCAAAATTCATGTCAGCCAATAATGTATCTCACAGAATCACTACTCCAATGATAAGAGAAAATGGGAAATTCAAAGAAGTGTCCATCGATAAAGCCATAGAAAAGGCCGCACAGATTCTAGTGGATGCCGAATGGCCGTTGCTTTATGGATGGGCTTCAACAGAATGCGAAGCCCAAAGCGTAGGAGTAGAATTAGCCGAAGAAGTAGGCGGTTGTATGGATCAGACTGCTTCTGTATGTCACGGTCCGTCTATTTTAGGAGTGCAGGATATTGGATTATCTGGAGCCACTTTAGGAGAAATCATGAATCGCGCAGACTTAATCATTTACTGGGGTTGTAATCCCGTACATGCTCACCCTAGACATATGAGTAGATATTCCGTTTATCGAAGAGGATTCTTTACAGAACGTGGTGTTAAAGACAGACTTATGGTTGTGGTAGACCCACGTGAAACGCATACGGCTAAATTAGCGAACCTTTACATTCAACCGAAACCAGGTGCGGATTTCGAATTAATAACTGCGATTAGAACTGTGTTAGCAGGTAATGAACTTTCCATCAACGAGATAGGTGGAGTTTCTAAGGAAGAAATAATTGAGCTTGTTAATATCTTAAAGAATAGCAAATTAGGAATTGTCTTTTTCGGTCTTGGGCTCACGATGAGTCGCGGAAAGCATAGAAACATAGATATCGCCTTAAGTCTTGTTCGAGATCTTGCTGCTTTCACCAAATTTCTGATCTGTCCGATGCGAGGGCATTGGAATGTAACTGGAATCGGTCAGGTCTTAGCTTGGCAAACAGGATATCCATTTGCTGTAGACTTCAGCAGAGGCTATCCGCGTTATGGTCCCGGCGAATTTACCAGCAATGAAGTATTGGCAAAAGGAGAAGTTGACGCTGCTCTTGTTATTGCGGCGGATGCTGTTGCCAACTTCCCATTAGTAGCAGCAAAACGCCTGGCAGAAATTCCCCTTATAGCAATTGACCCTCATCAAACACCTACGACAGAGCTTGCAGATGTTTTACTTCCATGCTCGATAGCTGGTATTGAGGCAGAAGGCACGGGTTACAGAATGGATGGTGTACCAATTCGTGTTAAAAAAGTAATAGAAGCTCCAGAAGGCTGTCTATCGGATAAAGAAATCTTAGAAAAACTCCTTGAAAAAGTTAAAGAACTAAAGGCTAAGAAAAAGGCTTAAATTTTCATTTTATTTATTCAAGTTTTTATACTAACACAAGAATACACGATCGAAACGAGTATTGCGACCAGAAGGTCACAGTTTTCTTCTTTTAGAATTCGTGAAAATAAAAATCAAAAAAGAGTAAAGGACAAAAATAGGGGAATCAGTGAAAAAAATTAGATTTTGATTCCCAAGTTGACCTTAGATTCTGCAATTTTCTTTTGAACTACAGAAACAAGAGATTCCATCTCTGCAAGAGATTGTAAGTATTCTTGTCTTTTTTCTTTCTCTTCCATACAGTTCACCTTCAACGGACAGCTGCTACAGAATTGATTGGTTGTAGCAAATTGACCAAATGTCTCACATGAATATGCCAAATTTGGTTGATTTGCGGTTTTTACCGCTTCATAGGTAAGACTTTTACCAAATGCACAGATGTCACAACGGTGAACAGTGCAGGTGTCCCAGTTTGGGCACGCAAAAGTGTTTGTTTCAGATTCAGTAACTTCATTTTGAGCCATTAACATTCCTCCATATGAGTTTTAAATGATTTTAATTGATAATTTTCACCTATTGAATTTTTTCAGTGTTATTTCTACCATAAACGCAAGAATATATAATTTTGTCCAAAAATTTTATTTCTAAATTTTTGCTGCAAAAATTAACAATTGTAATACTTCAGTCAACTTGATTTAGGCGATTTACTGTGTTGAAAAAGAAAATATTTTTTTTCCTATTTTGTAAACAAAAATTATCAAAAAAGTTTTTGTAAGTAACCATCGACAATTATTTATAAGTTAACAAAAAATTCACGATTATAATCTTGCACTCTCAGTTGAATATAACAGGACAAAACGAAAAATATTGATTTTTGAAAAATGGGGTTTACAATTATGGAATTATATTCAGTTCTTTCACATCC
>JAEORY010000114.1 GCA_016840645.1 Candidatus Borrarchaeota archaeon
CGGGAGAGGGGGGATTTCATCCGTTACTCGTCTAAAGAGGTACTTCTCATCGCCAATCACTAACCGAAAATTTACATAAGGTGTAACTAGAGCTATTTGCCTAAAATATTCCAAAATGCGTTGCTTCGCCCAAACCAAATTGCCACCAAAGTATAGTCTCATTCTTAAACCATGCCAAGGCTTGTCTGGAATAATGCGTTGTGCTGTATAAATCGGAGAATTCGATTTAAGATCTATTCTGATACGAAAATAACTTTCTTCTGCCTCTTCTCTTGTAGCCGACCAGATTTCCGTATCCAAACCTGTTGTTCTTTGTGCATGTATCATCGCCATCTTAGCACCCATACCAAACCGCCCTCGCCCTTGTTTGATACCGTATTTCGTGCCTGTAAAAACAGTGCCAAATACTAAGCTAACGAATTCATGATGGATTCCAGGACCATTATCTTCCACTTCGATAACATAGTTTTTTTCAGTAGGATCATGATCAGTCTCGAATTCCTCAATGCCGTCTAAGCCCGATCCTGATCCAGTATCATCCAAGTTAGCGAGTATTTTTTTACGAATGAGTTCATGACTGACTGGTTGGATGACAATATTGATATTTGGATATACAATTTCCTCTCCGCGCATCTGAAGCATTTGAATATCTTCGTCACAGGCATCTAGACTGTTTTCGACCAATTCTCTTACACTGGTAAAAGTGCTCTTTCCAGGATTGTCAAAACCTGCAATTTCCGAATTTTCTTTAAACCATTGGGCTGCTGATAGTGTTTCTACTTTATTCGAAGTCATAGCATTACCTACTTTAATTAACTACCTTGAAAGTAGTTATATGTGCTTTTAATCAAAAAAATGAGAACTATATTTCCTTAGAACTGTTATCATCCTCTATTTGAACCTTAAAAATCTTACTAATGAGATTTGCTCTCGCATTAAGCACGTTCTCATCCCATAGCCTATTAACAAAGAGTTTAAACACATGTTCCATCGCATATGCTACATGTCCTCTTCCAATAGTCCTTCTTTGAGTGAGAAACATAATACTAACCAGTTCTTGACACAAAGCATCAAGCATTGACTTAAGGTATTGGTCAGAAACCTCTATAAGTGCCTTTTTAGCCTCTCCACTTGTGTAGAAACTTGTATTAGCTATATCTGCCATTTTTGCTCGTACATAATGCACAATTGGTGACATAAATACAAGGCGGCGAGTGAGTGCTTCCTCATCGAATACATCTTCGTCTAATTCTAAACTGAGTTCATCATCAAAATCTATGTCAAAGCTGGGTTCCTCTGTTGATGCTTCCCCATCCAGAGGTAACTCATCGCCTTCTTTCAATTCAGATTCATCAGGTATCTTTTCATCGGTGTGAAATTCTTCATTGTTATTTGAAATTCTTTCCACCTCCACTGTTTCAGAAACATATTGGATATAAACATCAACATTTATCAAGTTTCCGCTCTGAAAACTAATTATATCTGGCTTGTAAACGAACCTTTCAATTCAATCTAGTGTATCATACACGTATACATACTTAGAAAAATGAAGAGGTGCTATGAGCACGATAGGATTCATATTTTCAATCTTAGACTATGAGCTTCCTCTGATGATTTTAGGGAAACTCCTTTCGAATCGTGATTCTATTCATCTTTTAAAGCATTAATTATTTCATAAAATAAAAATACACTTCTAAACGAACATATAATTCATTTTAACGCAATACCTTGTCCTTCTGTAATACTGAAATCTGTATATTGCATAGAATGCTCTTTGGCTCTCATCTTTTTTATTAAAAGTCTGCGTTTAAGCCCTTCATCTGTTTTTACCAATCCCAATTCGATCACACCATCTACTAGAAATTGTTCCAATTGTGGGTGGTCATTAGTTGTTTCTACCTCCGTGAAAATGACAGTTACTCCTTGATTTTTCAAGAATTCGCTCATTCTGATTAAAGCTGTCCTTTGTTTGATCGTTTGTCCTTCTGCTCCTTCTGTACTCTTGGTTGAAAAGGTGCGTGTTGAAATTAAAAGTGATGTAATGCTATCGACAACAACTCTGCTTGTACCACTTTTTTTTATCATTGGAGCGATTTTGAGTAACAAATAATCAACATCTGGTCTTGTTGTGTTGATTTCTTTGCTTTTTATACCGATTCGTGGATAAAAACCATCTATTAGTGTGAATAATCCTACATCTTCCAGATCCTTTAAATCCCATCCCATTTGTTCTGAGCGTCTTCGCAATGCATTTGGCTTTTCATCAAAAGTGACATATATTCCATGTTTTCCCGCATTGCTTCCTTTAAGAATCCATTGAAGTGAAAAACAAGTCTTACCAGAGCCCTCTGGACCAGTTAAAAGTATACTGTAACCACTAGGAATTAATTCATTTATATCCATCGCCATTAATGGTTCACTCCTCAATTTTTTCAATCTTATTAGACAATTCTCTCCTTTGTGTCAATTCTAACTTGATAATTATCGGTAACGATAATCGGATATTCCCTTGCACGTTGTTCTCTTAAAATCCTTGTTCCTAGTTTCGGAATTTGAATAAAATTGGCAACTCTTTCTCCAGATTGTTTTTGACGGAGACTAAAAACAACATCTGCAAAATGGGCAATTGTGTTTTCAATATGTTCTTCTTGAAGTCCTCTTGTCATAAGCCAGAAGTGAATCCCGTCTATCTTTGTAATTCTGTGGGAAAATTCCTTTATGAATATCGAATATAAGTCATCTATATCAACACCCCATTCAGGAATTTGGTGAAGGAATGTGCTCAAAGAATCAATTACTGAAACAATTCGTCTACCTGTTCCTACTACGTTTTCGTCAAAACAATCATCCATATATTCAGAAAGTAAAACTGATAACGGGTTCATTTCTAGAATGTCTGGAATGGGTTCTTCTTTGTACATATCAATAATTTTCCATCTGTCCTCAGGAAGAGTTGAAATATCCATCTTGATTTCTTTAAAAATGCTAATAAGTTCTTCAGCAGTATAATCGTATAATACATATTTAACTGCTGTATTTACTGATGGATCTCCTGAAAGGTGATACACAATACTCTGTACAAGAAGTCTATGAATATAACCAACATCACCTACAACTAGTACTAAAGAACGGTTAGGGATGCCACCTTCACCTATTACGACATCTAAAGTTCGAATTCCAGTAGATAATACCGTGTTTCCTTCCATTTTGTTGCCTCCTGAAAAATTAAAGTCATCATTGTATTGAATATGATGTAATAAGGTATGTTACTCATCGTTTTGGATCTTATTAAGTATATCTCAGTTTAATCTTCTTAAAAATAATGAGCGATAGAGTCACGGCGCTAAATCTAAGGTGCTTTAAAAAGAGTACTTAGAGTTCTAAACGTATACAATAATAGTACACTCACAAAATTTGCTCTAAAACTTATCAAGAAATCACCAATGCTTTAGCATGAGGTAGCCCACTCTAAAACTTGGGAAAAGAAAGAAAAGAAAGAAAAGAAAGAAAAAAAGGGTGAATGTGTAGGATCTGCTTAGTAGGATCCAGGTGTAGACATAGAATTCGTACCAGTGTATTCTGGATGTGAAATATCTGGATATGCCTCGCCTATAGCGTCGACTGCTTTAATAGCGTCTCTAATTGCATCCCAAGGATAGAATTCTCCGTTTACGGGTTCTGGGAATGCTCTATTCATGGTTGAGAGGAGTACGTCGCCTGCACAAGCATGTGCTACTTTCTCTATATCGTTCTCAGCTAATCCTTTGAGACCAACTTCCTCCAAACAGGTTGGTAGTCCAACAGTCTTGCAGAATCGCATTACAGATCTGATAAATTCAGTGTTTCTGTCCTCTAACACCATTTCACATAGTGTACCGAAAGCTACGAGTTCTCCGTGATATGCACGGTGCTTTGGTGGTCCTGGAAGGTCCTTCATTTTGTCTTCCACTACAGTAAAACCGTTGTGGATACCGTGTGCTGCAGAAAGTCCTCCAGATTCGAATCCGATACCACTAAGTAAGGTGTTTGCTTCAATGATTTTTTCTACTGCTGGCGTAACTGCTTGTCTTCCAACAGCTAACGCAGCTTGCTTACCATATCTCAATAGTGTCTCGAAACAAAGTCTAGCAAGGGATAGTGCAGTCATTGTAGGCGATCCGCCAGGCATGTTCACACCGTTTGTCCTGTAGGTCATGTCTGCTTCAAACCAGGTCGCGAGGGCATCTCCCATGCCGCTGACAAGGAATCGTGCGGGCGCTTTTGAAACTATGGCACTGTCAACACAAACCATCGTTGGATTGGTTGGGTATACAAGGAAGGTCTGGTAGACATGTTCCCAGCTGTAGACTACTGTTAGAGCTGAGCAAGGAGCGTCTGTAGCTGCAATAGTCGGGACAACAATTTTTGGAACTCCTGCCCCAAAATTCTCAAGCCTTTCGGCTGGAACTTTGCCGATGTCAATTGCAACATCTGTAGCAGCGCCCTTACCACAGTCAATAGCCTTACCACCGCCAATTGAAAGGATTGCATCACACTCGTTTGACTTACACTCTTCAGACATGCGTGCCATTTCGTCCCAGGTGCATTCACGCTTAAATTCTACCCAGTGGGCCGGGCCTATACCTTTTTCAGATAAACCGCTCTCAATGAAGTTTTTCGTTACGCTGATGGCAGTAGGTCCACCCATTGCCATTGGTTTTTTAATTCCGAGCAATTCTAGTTGTCCTGCGAGGAGCGCTAATGCTCCAGGTCCTTGTACGTATCGGCTAGGCGCTATCATTATTTTTAATGGTCCTGCATCTTGTAAACCAGTCATTTTACATTACCTCTTATATTTTTGGATTTTTGTTTTGTAGAAATAGATACCTGTTAAGGTATGTGAATCAAACTATTACGCATAGGTTATATATAAATATTAATAACTTAGCCTAATAAGCTCCGGAAGACCTGATACTAAAACGCGCCGTTTGTAATGCGACTAAAGCTTAATTTCCTTTTGCTTATCCTCGATAAGTTAAGTTATTTTTTGTATCAGCCTTTTCAAATGTGTGCTAAGCTATGACATGTGCATCAATTGAAGTTGTGATGTATCTTAAGAGTCAGTGTTCTGAATAAGTACCACAAATAAATTTAGTATTCGACCCTTTATAGTATCAAAAGTTAGTTATTCTCAATTTTAAGTATCGGAAAATAGAAATAAAGACATAACTGATTATTATTCTCGACCAATTCATATTTGAGAACCTAAGACAATGCAATTGTTCCTTTGTAAGAAGAAGATCCTAATATATAGTTTTAAATGAAAAACAAAGCGCAAAAAACACTAAATAATGAACAAATAGAATAATAAAGAAATAAGAGTATAGAAAAATAGAATTAAAGACATAACTGATTATTATTCTCGACCAATTCATATTTTAAAACCTAAAATAATGCAATTGTTACTTTTTAAGAACGTGTTCCGAAAATACAACTTATGGTGAAACATAAGACGCAAAAAACACAAAATATTGAAAAAATAGAATAATAAAGAAATGACATAAGCCATAGGAGTTCAAAAAGGATAGAAGCGCATATATTTTGCATATCGAATTTTAAAAACGAGTTATTGATAGACTCCCTCAAGTATATGATCTATCAACCTTGCTGCAATTTTCGCGCTGAACAATCTGTGAATCGAGGTAACAACCTCATCTATACGACGTTTTTTGTTGGTGATAAGTTCCTGAAATGCTTTTCCATATTTTTCCAAAACATACTGCCAAACGATGTCATCCATTTCTTTATAAAACACTCTAAAGACGCTTAAATCACCTGTATATGATTCAATATCGGTTCTATGGGCTGCCATGAATTTGTCTTTGATTTTACGAAGTACAAATTCAATTTTTTTAGCATCTTCTTCGCGATCCACGCAGACGGCGAAAATTATGGGGTCTGGTGTGCTGGTATCTAAAGCATAAACGAATTTCATATTCTTCATAACAAGGCTTTCAACGCTTTCGGCTCCTATTTCTTCTGCAAAACTGGATATCGCCGATAAAAAACCAGTAATTAGAGATTCATCTACTTCAATGCTTCCATAGTAACTATGGAGAAGGCTTTCTCCAGTTTTTTTCAGAATGTAGACATTATGAATCAACTGTGATGCGCTTCCTCACACACCTCACTATTACTATAATATGAACTCTATGTATTCTATTAACTCTATAATATATCTATTGGGTTCGGTTCTAAGTGGAACATCAGAGAGCAAAAAGATAAACAAATATTTGAAAAAACTAACCTTGTGACTTTTTTAAACAGAAAGCAAAATTAAGAGGTCTGCTATTGGACGATCTTCTCAAGAATTTGATCTATAAGTTTTTGCGCAATTTTCGGGGAAAAAAGATGATAGATCAATGAAATAACTTCGTCAATAGTTTGTTCTTTATTCGTAACAAGTTTATGAAAGGCTTTTGAGTATTTATTTACGACGTATTCCCATACAATTTCGTCTAGTTTATTGTAAAATGGAGCAAACGCCTTTATATCTCCAGTCCAATCTTCGAGGTCAGACTTATGTTTACCAACGAACATTTCTTTGATTTCGATTAGTATCTCCTTAATTTTCTGCTCGTCTTCTTCACGATCCACACTCACTGCAAATATTAGAGGATCATCTGGCAAGCTTGCGTCCATAGCATATACAAACTTCATATTCTTCATAACAAGGCTTTCAACGCTTTCCGCACCTATTTCCTCTGCAAAAGATGATATTGCAGATAAAAAACCAGTAATGAGGGTCTCATCTACTTCGATAGATCCATAATACCCATGAATCAGGCTTTCCCCTGTCTTTTTTAAAATGTATACGTTGTGGATCAACGGTGATGCCCTTCCTCGGACCCCTCATCATATTATGGGGTTAATCTATAATATACTTTATTATCAAATGTCCAATATGGAGAGGATTTCTCCTATTTATATAAGTTCCATGCTATTTTAACTCTTTGGTTTGCGCGAAAAACCGAGTTTGTTCTAAGAAGATATACATAAGCAAAAGTAAGGTTCTCCATATCTATTCATTGATAATTAAAGCCCTCATCTTATCATTTGTAGTATATCAACAATTTTGTCGAATTTTTTAAAGAGAAGTTATATCGTTACAAGTAAAAAAGGAACTAAAAGTATCTTTTCAGCACGACAGGTATAACCTCTCTAAAGAACTGCTTTAGTTGTCCTCGTGTAGTAAGGGCATGTGGGAACTCCTCAGATAAGGTATCAATGAGATCTTCAAGTAACTTGTCTTTGATTTCTTCTGCTGGTTTTGAGCCTTTTTCTTCCTTTTTTGATTCTTTTTTCTTTAATTCGTCCTTTAATTTTTGATTTTCCTTCTCTAATTCTGCTAATTTTTTCTTTTCTTTTTCCAACTGCGTAACGCGCTTTTTTAACTCATCACCTTCGTCGCCAACTGTAGGTAATGCTTCTTTGGATTCTTTTGCCCATACAACAGCAATGCGGCTAACTGTTTTAGATCCAAATTTATCAGGTTTGTCTTTAATCAATTTTCCAAGTATTTTCTTAAGTTCTGTACGTGATTTCGTTTTTGTCAGTTTTAGCAATTCGGAATATGAGAAGGGTTCACCAGGATGCTCTTGTAAGATTTTTATAAGCAGTTCTTCCACATTTTCACCTTCTAAGTTAATAATTTTTCGCGGATCATGTAAATTGCAATTTAATTTTTACATATGTAACTAATTATTCGTGCTCTACTTTAGAATTTAGTTGTTTTATTTGTTTCTTAGGTTACGCGGATCATGTAAATAATTTCATGGTCCAAATATCTAAGGAGAGTCTTAGTGGATATGAATGAAAAAAAAGAGTTGAGTATTGAAACAGAATCTAATTCTATTTAAGTTCAGATTCCCAAGAGATGAAGTTTTTCAGTCCGTTTTCTAGATTTACCTTTGGAGACCAATTCAAAATCGTTTTTGCCTTTGTAATATCAGGACATCGTCTTCTTGGGTCACCTTCTGGTAATTTGCTAAATACAAACTCTGAGTCTGAGTTTGTTTGTTCCTTGACTATTTTGGCTAAATGGAGGACTGTCATTTCCTTATCATTTCCAATGTTGAAAATTTCCTCAGAGGCACTATCTAAGATTGCAGCACGGAGAATACCTTCAACAGTATCTGTGACATAACTAAAACTTCTCGTCTGTGCGCCGTCGCCGAAAACAGTAATCGGGTCGCCTATTAAGGCTTGGTTAACAAATCGAGGAACAACACGCCCATATACTCCATCCGCACGTATTCTTGGACCGTATGTATTGAAAATACGTACGATTCGCGTATTAATTCCATGTTGACGTTGATACGCTGCCATAAAAGCCTCACCAGAACGTTTTCCTTCTTCATAACAACTTCGTATTCCAGTGCTAATGACACTTCCCGCGTACGTCTCGGGTGTAGGCACAAACTGCGGGTCTGGGTCTCCGTACGTCTCCGAAGTCGAAGTAAACAGAATTTTTGCGTTAGACCGCTTAGCTAACTCAAGAGTGTTCATTGTCCCTATCGTATTTGTGCTTAAGATGGCAATAGGGTATTTCTCAAATTCCATAGGTGCAGCGCGACTAGCAAGGTGAAGAATTACGTCAAATTGATCCTCAATTTCTAAAACAGATGCATCTACAATATCTTGTCTAATAAATGTGAATTGGTCTTCTTTTTGGTCAATTAAATCTTGAATATTTTCAAGTCTTCCACTTGAGAGATTATCAACACACAATACTGTTGCACCCATTTCAATTAGAACATCACAAATGTAACTGCCAAGAAAGCCTGCGCCTCCTGATATAAGAACGCGAAGTCCTTTATAATCAATAGATGAATCTTTTAGCGAATTAATTATTGTTTTCACGTCTTTCTCTATCTGCACATTGTTCACCTATAGTTAATTATGATTAGATTGAAACCCCTGTTGATTAAGTATAGCGATATCGATACCTGTAAAACTGAGTCTTATGAATTTTGCTGTTTCATCATCTCACCAAATAAATAACAGCATTATTCCAACGCAATCTTCATTTTTTTTCTTTTTCATTTTTTATACGGTTTAAAGTTATCAATCTGTCTTCCAAAGTTTCTCAAGTTCTTCAATTGCTTTCGCAGCTAGTGTTGTAGCCTTTGAAATTGCTGTTGAAATGAATTCTACTGCCTCTTCCGCTTTACCTACTACAAACGCCTTTTCAGCGCTACTGATTAATTCTTTGATAGACGTGATGTAGTCTGTCTTATTCACGTTTGATAAGAGTGTGATTTCACTTATTAACGCCTCTAAAAACCAGTTTATTACCTCTTTGCCATCAATATTTTTAATTGGAAGACTTTTATACCTTAAAAGAACATTGGATGCAATAATAAGCAGAGATTTGATTCTATCACCGATGCTATAGTCAATTATGTTCTCTTTGATTCTGACCATGATTTTTCAACTCTTGATTCAAAACTTTTGTAGATGAGATAGTCATAAGTTATCTTTATATTTCCCGGTACGTACTAAAAAAACACGAATTCTAGTAGATGGTGAGAGGAAAAAAACACTACTTCTGATATTTAAGTAACTAAAGTACTTTTCAAAGTTAAATCTGATTGATCACAAATTCCTGCGCACTTTTTCCTACTAAATGTTGCTCATCTTTTTGTATTGGATTTCCACTGAGATTTATGCTTTGAAGATAAGTAAGGCGATCTAACCTTTTGATCTCTGTTATTTGATTAAAAATTCTACCTGAAAACGGGTTTTTCCAAAGTGT
>JAEORY010000115.1 GCA_016840645.1 Candidatus Borrarchaeota archaeon
GACGATTTAGTCAACAGGTGCCCCTAGGTGAGTAGCCTAAGGCGTTTCGGGTGTACTCTGGGCTAGGGAAATCGGCAAATTGGCCCCGTACCTTCGGAAGAAGGGGTGCCTACGGTTTTGAGTCGCAAACTTGGAACCGTAGGTCGCAGTGACCAGGAAGTGCTATCTGTTTAATAAAAACATAGCTAACTGCAAGCGCGAAAGCGTGTGTACAGTTAGTGAGTCCTGCCCAGTGCTGGTAAGTTAATCTTGGGTACAACCGAGGGAAGCTCCAGTAAACGGCGGGAGTAACTATAACTCTCTTAAGGTAGCCAAATGCCTTGCCGGATAAGTACCGGCGTGCATGAAGGGAGCAATGAGCGCTTTACTGTCCCAGCCTGGAACCCGGTGAACCCACTACCTGGCGAACAGTCCAGGGAGTCCTAGCGGGAAGAGAAGACCCCGTGGAGCTTTACTGCAGCCTGTGCCTGTGCTGCGATCGTTGATGCAGAGCGTAGTCGGGAGCCGTTAATCCCAGCCTCTTTGGGGGTTGGAGTAGGCAACCTTGGAACACCGACCTTCTTTGGTTGTTGTGCTTACCAGAACGAACGTTCTGGAACAAGTGCAGGTGGGCAGTTTCGCTGGGGCGGCAGACCCTTGAAAATGTATCAAGGGTGCCCAAAGGTCAGCTCAGCCGGGTCAGAATCCTCTGATAATAAAGGAGGCTGAATATCCGGCGTAGAGCGTAAAGGTAAAAGCTGGCTTGACTGTATTCTGACCAGTAAAGAATGCAGGAACGAAAGTTGGGCTTAGCGATCCTCAATACCTTATTTGTGGGGGTTTGAGGTGACAGAAAAGTTACCCCGGGGATAAATGCGTCAGTTTTGTAAAGATAACAAGTGTGTAGACAAAGCTTAGTAAAGTTGTATGGGTAATTTAGCTTTGACGATTGTACAACTTTATGAGCGTCTGCGGCGCATTCCCAAACAGAGTCGTCGCGGGCAAGAGCCCATATCGACCCCGCGGCTTGCTACCTCGATGTCGGCTCTTCCTATCCTCGATGTGCAGCAGCGTCGAAGGGTGGGGTTGTTCGCCCATTAAAAAGGAGGCGAAAAATACCTCTCTCCTTAATAGAGGGAACGTGAGCTGGGTTTAGACCGTCGTGAGATCGACTTAGCCGTTATCAACGAGTACAATCAGGTAACTTAAACCCATTAATGGAATCCGGTTATGTGATTAGTGATAATGAGAAAAGTGATAGCAATGGCTAAGTAGACACGAAACAGGTTGGATTCTATCTGCTAGGACTGTCGGTCGCCTGAGGGTAAGGTGTTCTTAGTACGAGAGGAACGGAACGTCGCGGCCTCTAGTGTACCAGTTGTCCGAAAGGGCAGAGCTGGGCAGCCACGCCGTAACCGATAAGAGCTGAAAGCATCTAAGCTCGAAGCGGGTCCTGAAAAGAGGCGGCCAATCACCAACAGAGGAGTTCGGGTGACCATCCATAACTGTTGGGGACGAGGACTCCAGGAAAACACTGGGTTGATAGAGCTGAGGTGTAAGTGTCGAGGGTACATCCCTCCAGCCTCTTGGTCATGTATACAACCGTCTCTTCGGAGATAGTTGTGTCGTGATTAATGCTGTTGGGCCGAGGCACTAAGCCTGCAGCCACTAAACGTCCAAGTGTTCAGACAGAACCCCGTTCCATGCAAAACGTATGTAGCGTAATGGCGAATCTATGGTGTTTCATGTTATGTATAAGTCCTTCTACGATACGAAGCGGGAGTTGTACTCCCTCATTTTTTTTGGGCGCATGATATGACAATGTCATAGTTTTCGTTTTATTTACTGGTGAGTGCTATTCGAATTAAGAGTATTAATCCGGTAATCTCACAAGTATTTGTTATCCTAATGCTAAACCCTATTATGAATTGCATATACATGGACAAAAGCAAGTACGGAGATTTCATAATTTAATCAAACCTTGCCATCCCAACAAGCAATTGGTGTTATCCGTTTGAAAAAAAGTTGAGTCTTTTCTGTTTAATTTCCCAATATTATTTCCGCGTATTTAAAATCACATATCAAGATTTTTTGAAACTTTTTTTCTTGAGGAAAACATAATACTCTCTTTATTGTACATACAATCGATTTTCTAAAAATTAAAGGGCCTAAACAGGCAAATAAGTTATATAAAAAATCAGGATAAATAAACCAAAAAACGGGATAAAGATTTTTATGCTGTAAGAAGTGCTCGTGCCTCTTCAGCTTTATATACCGCCCCAGGTTCGCCTTTTATGGTGTATTTGATCTCCACCATTTGGTCGGGTCGGATATCTTTGATAGCCCATTCTAAGACGGTGAAACTCTTGCCTTCGATCAGGTGCATCCGTTTATCGGTGACGTTTGGCTCACTTGAGACTAATGTGAAGCCTTCAGATAAGAAATCGTTTATAGTGATATCAGACAGGCTCGCTTCCTCATCGATAATATGTGTTATTTCCTCAGACTTCAGTTTGTTCTTGTAATAGAGAGAAATCACATATTCGCCCCTGGTCGCACCTTCCTGTATGGATTTTCCGACATGTGTATATACTCCTCTTTCGTGTGATTGATCAACAGAAATTTCTTTTGCTGTTTTAAGAAAGTCTCTGTAACTTAAGATTTCTACCCCTACAATCTCATCCGTTTTTGGATCATGTATACTAATAATCATTCCTTCGTCGTCTATTGCATCACTTATACTATCCGAATACTCGCGGAATCGAATACCAAGTACATCAGCGGCATAATCATACTGTAAATCTAATATAGTGTGAGGTAAGACCCTCTTAAATAGTTCTTCAATCCTGCTAATAATTTGTTGCGGGTTAATCATTACGGCCATACTTGAACCCTTCTTAACTTCTTCTTATATGTCTTTTTTATTTTCATAGCGGTACGGACTATTCCACGACTTCGATCTTTGAGTTTATAAGAAACCATGATATTCTGAAAGACTGTATTATACGTTGAATGTTTTCGATTAAATGCTATAAACTCAGGGTTTTCGAGAACGCTCAAGACGTCATCTATCTCCCCATTCATTTCTGGGTGTCGACGTACTATATGATTAGTCCATCTCCATTTATAAAGTGTCACTTCGTGATCTAATGGAGTTACTACTACAAAAAATTCTTTCTTTTGCATATGGCAACACAAAGTATCTTTAACTTGCGAATGGCAAAAAAGTTTCGACTCTCAATAGTTATCCTTTGACCTTCATTGATAATCTTTCTGGTTTCTTCCTATATAAGAACCTTTATTGAAGAGATTTGCCCCTTCATTTTTTTGGGTTAATCATATGACAATGTCATTATCATTCTGAGAAATGTGTCTTTAACATTTTGTTTTAGTTATAGATTTTGAACAGGTTGGATTCTATAACAAGGGAATGTTCCAAGCCTTATCTGAGAAATATGTTTCTTTTTCAGACATTAGGTAAACTACTTATGGTATGAAATCAGAAGAATATCTGTAGTAATTTAACCAGCTTTGTAGAGGTAATGTTACTATTTATTATTTGCAAGTCATAGATGAGGCTAAGAAAATGAACAGCGAGCTTGAAAAAATAGTAAGAAACATCAAAAACCTCGAAGGGGAGATAAAAAGAGATTATAAGGCAAAGATAATGGGGTTATTTGGTTCTTATGTACGAGGGGAACAGAAGGAGCGTAGCGACGTAGATATTCTGGTAAGGTTTTTTGAAGGAGCGACTTTGTTTGATTTTGTCGGGCTTGCAGAATTTCTTGAAGAAAAACTCAATGTGAAGGTAGATATTGTTTCAGAAAGAGCGCTAAGACCTGAACTAAAGGAACAAATACTTCGAGAGGTCATAGCGGTATGAAAAGGGATTATACACTGGGATTTGAGGAAACCTGATAAAAAAAGTCAAAAAGGAACTCAGAGTATTACATTATGAGGTTAAGTGGAATGAGGCTTGACGAAATAAAAGAAAAGCTTGCAAAACACAAAGAAGACTTGATAGCACGGTTTAAAGTGAAGGAACTCGGTATTTTTGGTTCTTATGTTAAGGAGGAGCAGAAAGAGGGAAGCGACCTGGACGTACTTGTTGAATTTGAAGAGGATGCAAAACTAAGTTTACTGGATGTAGTGGGTTTGGAGCTTGAATTAAGTGATTTATTAGGGGTCAAAGTTGATTTAGTGGAAAAGAAGACTCTAAAACCGTACATTGGACAGCGCGTCTTAGAGGAAGTTGTTTATGTATGAACGAGAGGAGAGAATATAGAGATTTTCTCGTAGATATCCTAAATGCAGTTAATGATATTGAAACTTTTATTAAAGAACTAACTTTTGAAACTTTCATCAATAACAGGGAAAAGATTTATGCCACAATTTATTGTTTGCAAGTCATAGGTGAGGCTGTAAAGAACCTTCCGGAAGAAATAAGAGAAGACTACCCAGATATACCTTGGCGAAAGGTAGCAGGTATGAGAGATAGATTAATTCATGGATACTTTACTGTTGATTTTTATAAGGTTTGGGAGACCATAAAACGGGATTTACCGCCTTTAAAGAAAATTATATCAGAAATTTTGAAGTATGAAAATGAATAAGGCGAAAAAGCATAATCGCGTTATGTGTTGGTTTTATTAGGAAGGAAATCGGTGTTTTCAGTAAGAAAAATTACAGGAGTAAACAGCACTAGTGTCTGGAACAGGAGGTGGAACACATAAGGGGTGACAGAACAGGAGGCATAACTCTTGCAGGGATCATGCAATTGATTAGTGGGCTTGATACTCTCTTTATTGGTTTACTAGGCTTATCCTATTTATTAGGAATCTTCGTAGTGGGCTTCTTCTTGGATTATGCGACGGTATTAACGGCTTTGACCTATTTGGTAGTTCTTTATACTAACATGCTCACCATTGGAGGTATCTCGATGGTGACTGTAATGGGTGTTGTGGCAATAATTTGGGGTGTTTTGGGTCTAGTCGCGACTGCTGGAATTTTAAGAGTCTCACGCTGGGCTCTTTGGGTGGCGAGTATATTCAACATAGTTCTTATCATTGATATGCTGCTTTTATTGAATAATGCGTTTACCAGGGGTATGATCGCCGCTACAACGTTTGCGTATTTATTCTATTTGTTGCTGATAGTGTTTCCGATAGTTGTTGAAATAATCCTAATCGCCAAGAGGGCAGAATTTATCTAATGCCTGCCATCGCACTTTTTCTATTTTTCTTAATCTAGTCATGTAAGTGTGCTAGTGGTTCAGCCAAGAATTTTAATTAGTAGTAAAGATGCCTGGATTCATCATCATTCTTGTAAAAAAAGAGGGATCATTGTAGGATGCAAATGCAGGTTTATGTATGCAACGCTCTAAAAAATAAAGTTGTAATGTAATCTTAGTTAGATTATTAACGATGTTTTCCATTAAAGCCATTTTGAAGGCGCTTCATTAAATTTTGAGAGAGTTCTAAGGATATAAAATCGCGTGCTTTTTCCAGAGTCTTTTTTGCCCTCTCAGTAGCGCCTTGAACGAACCGCGAAAATACGAACTCCCAGTATTTGAGATGAACTTCTAAGTCTGATAAGTTACAAGCTGGTGGCTGGGAGTCTTTCTTTTCGTTTCGTGTAAATAATCCCATATTAGGTTCCTCAATTTCTCTTGGTATGCAAACTGGTAACCATTCTTTATATTACATAGTTAAAATATTAGAACTATCATAACTTCTTGTGCTAATTTTGTTAATAAGGCACACCGTTCCCATCTTTTTATGGGTATAGGTTCTGGCAGCTAACATGGTTGTCGTTAATCTATAGAGCGTTGGTAGTGGTATTCCAGACTTGTCACAGAGGTACTTTTTATCATACACTATTTTCGTAGTTCACCGAATTTAACTACGATAAGATCGGAGAAAATGTTCTAGTTTTGCATTTTAAAAGCAGCCATTAGTTGAAATCATTTTTCAAAAATGTGGACTTTATATACATTTTTTTTACACAAAAGATTGCCCTAAAAAATCACATATGATGAGACAAAGATGATAATCCAACTTCCAAACATAAAGAAGATGATCTATGAGGCGTATCCAGCTCTTAATGGTATAGTCAAGGCTCATGTAGAAGGCTTAGAAAATGTGGTAACTCTTTATACTAATACAGTAGAAGATTTCATTCGACGTCACTGTGAACAAATCTACTTGCATCTTGAACCTGAGCCCGACAATGAACATCAGAAAATAGTCAAACAAAGGATTCTTGAGATATGTAAAGAAATTAAATCGAGAGAAACTCTGGAAGAACCACCAGTAGATATTTTAACAGAAGATGAGGTAACTACGCTTCTGGAGAACTTTGAGAAAGAAACCTTTCACAAATACAAAAATGGTGAGAAAATCACAATTGACGATTATGTACAGTTCGCCCGTAAATACGGATACTCAATAGGAAAAGTGTTGATAGCATCGGCTTGGCTTGATGAGCATCTCACTAACAAAGCGATAGACGCAAAAAAGAAGCCTATGAAGAGGCTACACTTGCTTAGTTGACTGAATATAATCCCGACTTTTGAAAACATATCTCCTCGCTGCTTTTAAAGCAAAAAAAGCAAGTTATCTTTTGGTGTATGTTCGTTTTCAAGAACGTAATAAACTTGAACACTATTCTCAAAAGTCTGTAAAATCGCTTATAATTCTATTTTAAAGGCTATCCTTCATTTTCCTCAAGTATTTGCTGTAAGTCATCCAAGATGAAATATCCGTCTTCAAATGATTTGACTGCAATTTCAAGGATTTCAGTTTTTGCAATAATCTCATCGTTAAGATCTTGTTTATCTTCTACACCATTCCAAAAAACAGAGAAAAAATCCTTAATAGTTGAAAGAGAGGCGTTTCCTTTGATAAATTCTCTTAATCCTGTGCAAAGGTCCGAGAATTTAATTGATTGATGTAGTTCTTGCATGTTCTTTCCTCTTATGAATACCCTCAAAAATGGGCAATAAAGATTTCGGTGTCGAATAAGAGTGATATTTGACATTCTGATACTTTATGACCTTATAGAAGCCAATAGCTGAGAACTAGTTTTGTAAACTTCAATTAATGACATATACACAGACTAAATGCATTATAATCAAACAAAAGCGCCCTTAAGGACTGGATTTCCTTATCAACGCCGTTTTCTGTTTTTTGTGGAAGATTTTACAACAACAGAGCAAGAAAGCATCACAGCTTCAGCGTGGTGATGAATTGCGGTAGTGAGGGTTCACTTTCATCACGTGCATCGAGGGGTCTCCCTAAAATTATATAGGTGGAATGAGGAAGGTATCAACAACAATTGGAGGGATCATACGCACACTTGTAGATAAGGTGCCTACTCCGATTGTATCAACATCGTTAGCAATACCTACTAAGCGTAGGGATTTTAAGCCTGTGGAGATGAGACCTCCGTAACCCGTCAAGGGGATCGAGTCTGTCGTAGAAGCAGGAAGCCTCAAGGCTTTCGCACGAGGTAGCTCACCTGAAGTAATAAAAAACACAGATGTAGATGGTATTATAAGAAAAAGATAGATGTTAAGGCACTAGGGATGGAATGAGCATGCTAGACTTCATCTGACATGTTATGTTCACCTAATAGTGAATATTATTCCTGTTTTTTATGAAAAGGCTTACGATATTCCAATATTTCTTGTGGTCTTTATATAGTCATTTGAGCAGAGGCATTGCTCATTCCATCAAGAGACGATTCAAGATGAGAAAAGGGGATACAACTAGGGGATTATATCAAAAAATCGAAAATTGAATCGCCTCCTATACCCCCAATCACTCATTTTCCCCCTCTCCCCCTCCCCTTTCCCCTTTCTCTTGTATTCCAACTCAATGAAGAATTCTTCGTTGATATTTTAGTTTTCTCTAGAACCCCTTCCAATATTTTGAAAGTATGCCTCTTAGCAAGTTTACCCGCTTTAAAGCTTCCTTGTCTGTATTAATTTCCTCAAGAGGGAACTCGTCTGAAAATTCAATTTTATGATCAAGAAGCGTCTGGATGACAATTTCGACAAACTTTGGGAGTCCAAGCAAATTATAGCCGCCTTCTAACACAAAAACAAGTTTTCCTTCACACACTTCCTCAGCCAAATTTTTTAGTTGGTGAGTAATGGTTGCATAAAGACTTGAAGAAAGTCTAAGATTCCCAACAGGATCTGCATAGTGGGTGTCAAATCCCATAGCTACAATAATAAGTTCTGGATTGAATTCTTTAGCTAAATGGGGCACAATTTTTTGAAAAGATTTTAAGTAGGTACGGTTCAACGTAAGAAATGGCAAAGGAATGTTCACATTGTAGCCCTCACCTTCTCCAAAACCGATTTCAAAAATTCCTCCCTTTTCGTTTTCATTGAAATACTCATGTATCGAGATGTACATTACAGAAGGGTCAGAATAGAAGAATTCAGTGATTCCATCTCCATGGTGGGAATCTAGGTCAATAATTAGCGTTCGATCGAGTTTCTTTTTCCTTTTCAAATTTAGTACAGCCGAAGCGCAATTATTAAAAATGCAGAGCCCTTCAGTTTTTGAGTAGCCTGCATGATGTCCAGGAGGACGAATCAAGGCAAATGATTGTGTTACGTTCCCTTTAAGCACTTCTTCACAGGCGAGAATGGTGCCACCAACGGCCAGTTTTGCAACATCAAAAGCATCCCGTGAGGCATAAGAATGTGAGCCTATTTCGCCTCCCCCAATCTTAGACAGCGATTTCACGGAATCCACAAGATAAGGCGCATGAATTTTATACAAATCCTTCTCTTTGATAGGTTTAGCTAAGATGGGTTCGATACCAGGTAGATCAAAGATTTCTTTTTGTTGAAGATAAGTATATACCGCTGCTAGGCGTTCAGGCGTTTCAAAGGACTCAAAATGAGGGCGAGGAAAATTAGTATCATGTTTCAAGAAGTCAGGATGGTGAATTATGCCAATCAATTCATGCACCTCAGAAAAGATCTCATATAATGTAATTAGAGCATAACCTTATAATCAGTATCGACAACAAATATGGGAGGCAGTGAGTCGAAGGGCGGCTGACGGGCGAATTCGTCTGAGGAAATTCCACTCACCGTACAGGTACTCTGGCACCAAAAGGTGCCTGTCGAGAGGCAGGGCTCTGGAGCAGAAACGACACGTCCACTTGCCAGATGACGAGGATGCGGCTGAAGAACACACGGGAGAGTTTGTGTTCTGAGAAGACTTCGGTAACGAAGGTCGAGTTAACCCGCTGAGAAGACAAGTGGGATCGATGAAACGGCCATCCCAGAGGGTGCAAGTCTAAATAGGCTACCCATGAATTGCCTGTAGGAGGTAGCGGGTAAGACGCATAGTTGAATGCCGCAAGAGATGTGTAGTACTAACTGCACCTTTCTAACAGAAAGTGGATTACTCTCGACACACTGCCATCTCATTTATAACGTCGTAGGAAAAGAAATTATTTCATTCCTTGTTTACATCGCAAAGAAACTCGATATATTATTTAAAGTCTTTTCAGAAGATATTTGACATAAATTCTGCAAAATTCTTGAATAGGAGGGGGATTTAGCAACTTGGACGACGTTTTCAAAAAAATTAGAAGAACAAAAGTTATGACAATGTGTGAACTACTCCGCCCTTTCGGACGGAGCTTCT
>JAEORY010000116.1 GCA_016840645.1 Candidatus Borrarchaeota archaeon
TTGCCAGAGAAAAATCCATACCAAATGCCATTTACTATCTATCTAAGGAATTAGCGAAGAATTACAGGCTTGGTATCTCTAAGTCGGATGTAGATCAAGTGACAAGATTTATCCAGGGTGCTAGAACACGACTACATCAAAGTGTGAAGAGTTTTGCTGAAGCATATTACAAGGCATCCGAGGAAGGTCTTGCATACACTAGTCCAGTTACCCATACTGACGAGGAAGGTGAAGAACAACAACAGTACGAGATCGTTGATAGGTTAGGAAGCACAATCGAATCAGTAGTGAAACGAATGACTGTATACAAAGAAGTAGATAGAGCCGCCATCGAGGAAGCCAAGAGAATAACTAGGATTAATGCTTCTTTAGCTCAAACACTGACAACAGAATTATCAAATCTGAAATATGGTGATAATATTAAGTTGATCCTTGAGCTATTCTTCAAGCAAATTAAAACAAAAGAAGATCTATGTGGAAAGTCGTTTTATGATATCGTTAAAAATTTGATGGGAATAAAACGTACAAATGCGAGGATCTACTTTAAACAACAAGTAGATGTTCTACTCACGAAACTAATCAAAAATATAAACTATGAGGAGACTTACAACAAGTTGACCAACCAAACTAAATTCCTCATTAATTCATACCTTGCGTATTATGTGACTATATTTACAAAGAATAAGATCTGTTAACCATAGAAACCCGATCCATCTAGGTTTAACAGATCTGTTGTAATATCAGATTGTTCTGTATTAACTCTATATTCTGGAGCTGTGACGTAATCAGTTGTCTGGGTTGGAACCGTATTGGAAGGTTGTTCTGGTTCAGCAGCATTTGGAGAAACAACCGCAGCACCCTCTTGTACCCCTATTGCGTCTGTTTCAACAGTTCTTACATCTCTCATTTGTTGCATGTAAGAAAGTAATGTTGGTCTATTAGGATAATCTCCATCAGTCGCAATTAATGTACCATAGAGGCTACCGAATTCCAATCTAACATCAACCATTCCCAAGCCATGATTGTAAGCTATCTGTTGCTGGTCTCCACCCTTCACAACCGATACACTCGTTATCATTCCTGGATTTAATTTCCATAATCCTGGACATTCTATCTTATGGAAGAATGGCCATTTGTATGCACTAATTGATGTTGCTTTCTCATGTCCTCTAGGTAATGCCAATAATAATATGGCTCCTATCGGTTTGATGATGTATTTTTCTAATGACTTTGGATCTTTAGGATCTGGGTTGAACAGTCTTACAGTTATTGAATATGAAGGAGAGAAACCACTATTTTTCCAGATCATAGGAAAATCAATCCTGCCCCCTACTCCCATGATATTAGCTATCTCCATGGCTTTACCAGCAAATCGGCCTAACCCACCTTCTGCTCCCTTAAGATTTTCTATGAACTTATCAGTCCCACCAGCTACTTTCGTGGCACCAGCCCCAAGACCACCAACCATTTTACCCCACATTCCTTCACCTGCTGCACCCTTTGCTGCCTTACCAATCGCTCCAAGTGTTTCAGTTACAGTCGCACCACCAAACATTTGGCTTATTTCAGATGTTTTTTCAGAAGCAGTCTCTGCCATTCCACCTATGAAACTCTCAGCATAATCATTTGAAAAAGAATCTGTCGGAAAGTTATCTGCTAATGCTGCAAATTTTATTGGAAAATTTGATGCATCTATATCAATAAAATGCTTTTTTGCTAACTTAATATACGCCTGGATTCCTTTATCCGTATCTACATTGAATAATGAGGTTCCAGATGCAAATACTGGCTCTCCAGGTGTAATATGGATCTCTGGTAGAGAACTCCGCAAAATATTATCACTTAAGTGAGAACCAGGCGGTAGTCCCATCGGTTCTAGTAGTTTTGTCATTTCTGGGCTTGCCATTATGATATCTCTCCTTGGATTAATGCAGTAGTGTAAGGATCAGCGGATGTTGTCCCTGATTGTCCTGCACCACCAGCTGTTGCCAGTGAATTAGTTATGACATTAGTCATATTACTCATCATTACTCGATTCTCATTAGACTGCTTGTTAGATTGAGCCATAGCATCTCTATGTAATTTCGCATTAGATTTAGCCATCATTCTTGAACCAAACAATGCTTCACTTGCACCTCTTGCTGCTAGATTAGAATCAATTCCTTTTAGTATGCTCTCCCGTACTTCTGGAGGTAATGGTGTGACAACTTCACCTGGATGCAAATATGCAAGTCCAGCTCTCGTTGTGATACCACCACGAGCCATCTCTACAGTTTTCTCAATAGCTTGAGGTTTACCTATCGATTTCTCTTTTTCTCCTCCCATCCATTTAGCTAACCAATCCCCAACAACAGGAATTTTCTTTATTTTGTCGAACATCCAATCTTTTGCTTTGTTACCTGCCCACATCATAAATCGGGTTGGGGCCATATATACATCTACGATGAAACCAACAGCAGATTTTAGTTTATCCCATGCTTTTACGCCTATTTCTTTTATCCAACCCATAGCTTTCTTAGACAGATCCCACAGAAGTTTGAAAGGAAACATTATTAATTTTCCTACTCCAATAACTAGTTTTTTCACTGTGCTTGCAATTCCTTGTACTGCCTTAGCAACATTTTTCCCACCTATTAATCCTGTTAGACCACCTACGATTGTACCTAAGAAACCACCAATAATTGGACCAACAACAGGGAAGAACAGTCCTATTCCTGCTCCCAATGCTGCCCCTTTCTTAGCTCCACGTGCCGCCCCTTTTAATCCTCCTTCCGTTCCGAATAGAGCTGAAGATACTGCAGACACTCCCTTCTGTGCTATATTAGCTTTACCACCACCAGCCATCCAGTCACCAGCTTGACCCCAACCTCTTGCGGCATCTTTTGCTGCCATATAACCACCCGTTGCAAGACCCGCAACACCCAACCCTGCTCCAAGTGTGCTGACTCCTTGACGTGCCGCTAGGTAGGATAATCCCTTATATGCTCCACCACCTATTGTTGAGACTGCCGCCCCTCCTTTGGTCAGCAATGCTATAGCAATCATTTTACCTATCCCAAGCATTTGTCCCATTGCGTCTTTTATCACACTCCAGGCGAACATAGCGGCCATCATGACTTTCTTAAATACACCACGAGCCATCTTTCTAACATTCTTCACGATTGGACCTAGAGTATCACCAACCATGAAGATACCTTTCTTGACCTTACTTAACTGGCCTATCTGTTCTTTTGCATAGGCAATTCGGTCTTTGACGCCTTTCTTTGCTTCCTCTCTCAACTTAGCTATCTCTTGAGGTGTATTAAGAAATCGTTCTTTTCTCTTTTTCCATAGTTCTTTCTTTCTAGCTTTCTCTTTTTCCTTAGCAACCTTGAGTTGTTCTTTTAATTGTTTTCTACGTTCCTTCATCTGCTCTTTCATCTCGGCTCGTTTGGCTTTGAACTCAATCATTCTGTCCTTAGCCATCTGTTTCTCTTCTCGTCTTTTTACTTTCATCTCTTGATAACGAATCTTCGCTTCTTGTTTCTTGACTTTGCGCTCCGCTCGATTCCATGCTTTAGCTCTCTCAAGCTTCATTTTCAATTCCATCTTCTTGGCTCGCATCTCTTCTTTCGCTTTTATTTTTTCTGCTTTTCGCTTCATCTTTTCTTCATATTTAGTTTCTTCTCTTTTGATTTTAGCTTCGAGTGCCTTCTCTTTCCTCATAGCCCTCATTTCTTTTTTTCGCATCTTGTCTTCTTGTTTCCGCATTTTCTCATTCATCTTCATTTCAGCTTTCTCGGCTCTACGTTGTCGGCTAAAGTACCATCCCATTACTCGTTTATGCCTAGCAAATAAACTCTCTTGATCTTTCGCCATTCTTTTGGCATTTTTCTTGTTTTCTTTTGCTATCCGCTTATTAAATTTATCGGTTAATTTATCTTGGTCTTTGATGTTTTTCTTTACAATCTTATCTCGGAGAGTTTCAGTCCGTTTCATAATTCTTTCACGGAAGCTGTTAACCTTCTTCTCTGTAGCAAGCTCTAATTTCTCAGCATACTTGGCCTTCTTATCTGCATGCTCTTCAAATCCTTTCAGTCGTTTAGCATCCGACTTCTCCATCTTCTTTTCAAAATCTTCATGACTCTTTTCTTTTCTCTTAACTATCTTAGTATGGAAGCTTTGTATTTTTTCCCATGACTTGTCGAAGTGTTTTAGGAATTTATTATCTTCTCGATTTAGTTTCTTGTTTAACCATACGTCCTTCTTTTCTTTCTGTTTCTGAAGCCAATCTTCCCACTTTGCTCTCTTCAACATAGACTTGGCTGATATCGAATCGTACATTCTCATCTTCGCTCTCTCACGGACTTCAGGGTCTTCACTCATCATTTCTTTTGCCTGACCATATAACCCCTTTGCAGCACCATATGCTTTTCCAGGGAGTGCTTTGGCTTGACCGTATGCCCCTTTTGTCTTACCTATCATACGTTTCTTCTTTGCTCTGGCCTTAAATTGAAGATCAAATAATCTATCCTCTAAATCATATTTTTCATTGGCCCATTCTCTTGCCGACTCGACCTTTTCAGGTACAAAGCCCTTAGCGATATCGTATTTTTTGTTTGCCCAGTCTCTTGCCGACCCTGCCTTTTCAGATGCAAACCCTTTAACTTTTCCCTTAGCAACGTCGATATCCTGCCTAACGCCTCTAACACCTCTCATTTTAGCTGCTCTGGCAGCAAACTGAGCATCGAACAATCTCTCTTGCATTGTTCGACGGCCTTCTTTCTCTTCCATATGTTCGTCTAAGGTAGATGCTATTCTATTAGGTAAGTCTGAAATTGCACCACGTAATGTGGAAAGCAGTCCCTTCATATCTGAGCCAGGGACAACCCACTCTTTTGGATGTAGTCTAGCTAAGATTCCTTTCTTAGTAATACCACCTTCCTGCATTTCAGGTAAATCTAAGACCTTAGATATAGCATTAACCATTGTTGCTTGAGCGCCACCCTTAGCTAACGCAAGAGGATTTATTGCGGCACCCAGAGACTCTATCCCAGCCCCTTTCATAGATTTTCTACTCAGGAAGTTTGCAGCCGTAAATTTCTCAAATGCTAATTCTTTAAGACTAGGCATCCCAGCCTTTCCAGTCAACTTATCAAATACTGTCCACGTTTTCTCTCTTTCTTTCTCCCTAGTTCTTTCACCTGTAATACCTTCCGCAATGGCTCGTAAATTATCAACCATTTTGTCGAAACGAACCATACTCATTGTAAATAATAACCCAAGAGTAGAATTCATATTTTCAAAGACATTTCTGCTTCTAGGTAGATATTTACGATAACCGCCTCTCATACCGAACAATAATTTCGGGATTGCAGTAAGAGAGAATCTAAATGCATCACCTATTATTGTGAGAGTTCTAACAAAGGGGAGATCCATCAAAGCTGACTGTAGTGCAATTCTCCAACGATCTGACATACCAATCAAACCAATCTTCAACTCTTTTAATTCTTGGAGCATCTGTTCTTGGAGAGACATACCTTTCTTGATAGCGAATGTGGATGTAACAACCTCGCCAGAATGTAACTTGGCTAAACCTCCTTTTCTGACATAACCACCAGTTTGAAACTCTGGTATTCTTCCTTTTATGTCTTGTGCTATCCTTGGAGCGTGAGTCTTCACATCCTCCTTCATAGCCGACATTTCACCAAGGGATCGCCTTGACTCTAAGGAATAAGCAACCTTTGGTTTCTTGGTAAACGCATCACGTAGTCTTTCTCTACCTGAACCTAACATTCCTTTAAGCGTTAAACCAACCGCTGAGAACGTCTTACCTAGTGCGTTTCCGATGTAACTCTTCATTTTGTTAGTAGCATCTTTGAATACATCTGTCTCAATGAATTTGGCTGCAAAGTAACCAAATAACGGTGATGTTCTTGAGAGTGACATAGCAATCATATTTTGTTTATTTACGTTGACGTCTTCAGTGATTGCTTTTCCATATTGTGTTATAATATCTTTAGATGACTTAGCTGTACTCGCTGTGATATTTTTCATACCAACCGAGAATTGTTTCATTGAGTCACTGACTCTAGCCAATACCTGATTAGCATTTTTTGCTAGTTCATCTTCACGTTTTGTTGAAAGTTTACTAACTTGTGATTGGGTTTTCTTCAGATCTCCTTTCACAGACAATACTTGTGCTTCAGCATCCTTGGCAAATTTATTAGATTTCATACCAATGTCGTTTACACGTTTCGACATTGATCTCATTTCTTGCTTGTTGTCAACTTGTATTTTATTCACATAGTTTGTTAACTGATCAATTCGTTTTATCCTTGCAGCATATTCTTTATCTGCTGGAGTCTGTGGAGGCATATGTAAAATTCTCCTACGCTATTAATGCAATTGCTTTTATTGGCTTGGGTGAACTCTGATCTACTTCAGAGAAAATCCCTATGACTTCAGATGGGATAAATAATTCTTGATAGACGAAAGAATCAGTTGCCCCTCCAAATACTGTTTTGTATATATTCCTGGCTGGTCCTAGTATATCCTGAAATTTATCTCTTTCTTGAACAATCTTGTCTATTTCTTCAGTGAGACCTAGTCGTACTATGAAAACATACTTCAAACAAACTGCCTCAAATTGGTCTGCTGATAATGTCGTGTAAGTTTTGAAGTAGTCCATTAGAAACTTTTTCTGTGTTATCAGTATACTTGATGGCCAAGATGATGTACTCTCGTAAGTTTTATGTGTCCACTGAACAACCTTGAACACATCAAATTTAGTGCTAGTCTTAATTTGGAATATTTGTCTGTACAATGCTTCATAATATTTTGTTAGTTCTGGTTTGAAAAATGTAAGGAACTGACGTCCTCGTTGAATCGAGAACATATGCATGCACTCATGAATTAGGAGATCTGCTAACATTGCATTCGGGCCATAACCCATGAATGACACATTATTATCCATAAGCATATATATTTTACCAGTTTCTGAATGATAGAAACCCATGATCATCTTAGCTGCCCCACTACGCAGTATCTTGTGTGACAGAAATCTGAATATTCCCTTGTTCATATAACAAGGAATCACTCTCTGTTGTGACACTAGACTTTTAATTGCGCCAGCTGAACTAGCTAGTCTTGAATTCTTTGACATCGCTTCAATAAATTTACGCTGAAGATCTTCCGAAGTATATAATTTCATATCTCCAACTGTGGCGATGTGCTTCATTCTAACTGGTAATGCAAATAATTCTTGTTGTAGTTGGGCCTCAATATCAGTCATGTTCATTGTGTCTCCTATTTAAATAAATCAAAAATATTAACAGCTCCACCATGTTCCTCAATATTATCAGATATCTTCTTTAGGATTGCAGCATTCGACATCTCTGGTAATTGGTTCATACCATCATTCATGTTCATTATGGCACCAAATGCTGATTCTGAAAATTTGGTAGTATCTATCAGAACTGGAGGATCATATTTTCTTACATAAAATGCTACAGCAGCAGAAAAGGCTATATCATCATGACATCCCGTGTCAGCCTCAACTCTTCCATTTGTTTTACTAACTAATCCTGTGAGTTCTAGTGCTAGTCTCTCCGATTTAATGATTTCTGGGAATTCACACACATATGAATATAAGGCATCAATCATCAATGGTCTTGTCTTAGCTGTTGTCGCAATCCCTGGTAGTACCGTTTTCACGCCTCTCTTCTCCTGATATACCATGGCATTAAATTCGGACATTCCCATTTCTTCAAGTACTTGATTCCCATAAGAATTAGATTCGACCACCAGAGAACCTGGATATTGTGCACATGCATATTTTATTACCTTAACAAAATCAAATACTTGACATTTTCCTTGATATTCCCATACCTGTTCTAAGGATTCATAGTCCCAAACAGATATGGCTGACTTGTCTTCACCGTGTTCAGGAGCTGTATCAACTCCAATTATATAATATCTTCCAGGTACAGGTTTCGAGAACTGCCATACCTCCCCATTGAACAATTTCATCTTTTCTATGGGTTCCATCTTGTTTTCTTGTATAACTTGTATGATATTTTCATCAAAAAACGATCCACCAGCAGGTAAAAATTTAAGTTCTAATTCCTGTTGAATCTTCTTAGGATTATTATCAAACAGCTTACATTGGGTATCATACCACTCAGGATCATCTGCTAACTCTGCAACATCTCTCCAATGTATTACGAATGGGAAGAATATATCTCCTCCCGAAATAGCGTTTGAATATCTCTCAAAGAACCATTTTCCGATACCAACTGTCTTATTTGGTGTCGAAAGTACCACAGTTCCATAAGGCACATTAGCTTTTCTAGCAGCTTTCTGGTTAGTAGAAAGAGCTGGAACCATGCCTGTCCAAGCTTCATCTAATTTATTGACAAATGCGGCCTCATCTATGATCATGAAAGTGATGGCCTTACCACGAAGGGTATTTTCAGGTCTATTTGGGTTAACTGGTGACGCATAGACTTTACTTCCATTTGTCAGGATGAAGGACTGCTCGCTCCTCTTTGCGAATCCTCTACCGACTGTACCTTTAGGAGGTTTCATCCAGTCAGGTATTTTCTCTACCATCCCCCTAATTGCCCTAGCAAAATCAGTTGCTTCCTTGGCATCCTTGGATATGACTCCAACAACAACATTCTTATGAAAAATACATAACCATGCTGCATATGCCTGGATTATGGTAGAAATCCCGATTTGCCTAGATTTTAATACCAATACATATCGGTGTGTATTGATTAATCTGATCAAATCTTCTTGTGGTTTGTACGGCTGTAATAGAACATCGTCTCCAGGAACCTCTATGTATATGTGATTTCTACAAAAATAGGAAAACGAATTCTTACATTTCAAAAATTCGGCCACATTCTTTTCTGCTTCTTTTTTCCTAGCCTCTTTTTTTGTCATCGTAAGACCCCCATTTTAGTGCAAATATTTGTTATTTGTTCTAAGATTTTTGACATGATCCACTATCTTATATAATTGTACGGATCTACATATATTAATTAGTGAAGAAGGAATTATTGTTTGTAAACACTTGAAAAATATAAACAATAGGAGGTGCGACATGCTCTGACTACTCTTCTGCAGACGACGACTTTCCTGGAAGTTCTTTGGGGGGGAGTGCATAACAGTCGTGAATAGAAAGAGAGAACTATGTTACATGCAACTAGATACGAACCGATGGAAGGAGACTCAGACTATGGGGATGAAATCTTTGTAAGACTCAAACCCTTTAAAGGAAAGAAAGGTCGATGTCCTTCCTGTAGATACAGCATCATGAAATCCAAATGTCCTGGTACTGGAATCATGATTTATCCATTGTTTTGTCCTAACTGCGGAGCCAAATTTGTTTACAGAGCCTCTGCAAAAAAGAAACCTAGACGACCTATGAAAATTATGGGAGACGGTGATGCTGATTTCGATATTTGGAAACCCAATCGAGAGCACACATAACCTTAACTGGTTGAAAGGAGAACCCAAACAATGTTAAGGAAAAGCCCGCTAAACGTGGGACCGCTGTTGCAGTACCTTCTTCACAGCCTTTCACTCCCTTGTGGTTATCAAGGGAGTTAATTATATAGATTAGTTCCATCAGGGGGGCGAAAGCCCCCCATGATG
>JAEORY010000117.1 GCA_016840645.1 Candidatus Borrarchaeota archaeon
ATCTTTTAGTCTCATATTATGCCTCCATGGTTCTTTTGGAACAAGCTCTCCAAACTATCTCGAATGGCTCGCCTTTCCATTGTAGCCTTTGAACGCCATGTCACAAAGGATTTAGAACCGATGTCTGTTTTTCCTTTTCCCACCACAGTCGAGCTTACAGTTGGAGCGATATCAAACTAACATATTTAGAGAAATTTTTTCCCTGGCTCCCAAACTGCAGTGTGAATACGCGCTGGCTCCTGTCGGTATCAGAGAACAGAAGCTTATGCTTTCCCCAGATCACATTCAGGTTTATAAGTTTAAGGATAAATTACGTTAAATACGATATGTAATCTGTTAAAAAACAGACAAACAGTATCGATGTACTATTATTTGAAACCCAACGCCAGAACAATTCCGAGAAAAGTTTTTGTAACATCCACGCTGAACAGTGGGGGCTTGAATACACAAATTAAAAAGACTTGATTATCTTTCTTCAAGTGGCATCAAAGGATTTCCTTATCTCTGAAGAGTGAAAAAATTAAATGCCCACGGGAAGTTTGAAGACTATTTCTAATAAAACTTTTCTTCCACTCTTAACTTCTAACAGTTTCCTGCAATTATCGCCGTAAAAATATCCCTATTCAGCTGAACTTCATGGAAAAAGTCTCTATTCAAGTTCACCCCACTTTTTAATATAATCTTGTTTGATCTCTGGATTAAGCAAGCCTTTTGGCCACTCTCCTTTTTTGAAAAGCCTAATGATTTCCTGTCCAGGACGGTACACCAGTTCCTGATACGCTGGAGGAGAATAATGTGCAGAATGGGCAGTAACAATAAAATTGTCGAGTTTTAATAGTGGATCATCAAGAGATATGGGTTCTGGTTCCGTTACATCCACAGCGGCGATGGATATGTAGCCTTCTTTCAAAGCAACATACAGCGCCTTTCCGTCAATTAACGGACCCCTTGCGGTATTGATAATACAGGCATTGGATCTCATCATCTTAAACTGTGGCATCCCGATCATATGCCTGTTTTCCGGGGTCAAGTTTACGTTGATCGCAACTATATCAGACTTAGTCAATATCTGATTAAGTTCACTCACTCTTTCAACACCATATTCACTAAATATTTCAGAAGATATGTAAGGATCATAGGCAAGCATCTTCAATCCAAATGCCCTTGCCTTCCCTGAAAGAGCTCGTGAAATAGCACCAAACCCAATAAGACCTAATGTCTGCTCTTTTAACTTTGACATGCCAGGCCAAATCTTCGTTTGAATATGAGATACAGGTTCTGACCTCCATCCCCCCTTCTTAACCTCAGTATTTAATTGGACGACTCTTCTGGAACAGGATAGAATAAGGGCCATAATATGGTCTGAGACTTCTTCCCAACAATAATCTGGCACATTGGCCACTAGGATACAATTTACCGTGGCTGCACTTACATCTATTTGATCATAGCCTATACCAACACTCATAATGAATCGGCATTTGGGAAGATTGTCCATTACCTTTTTTGAGAATGGCTGATGGGTACCGATTCCTATTATCGCATCAGCATCTCGTGCATTCGCTATGATCTCTTCTTCCGTGAAAGATGGTTTTTTGAGAAATTCTACATCCAATTCCGCCTGTCTTAACATCTCTCCATAGTCAGGCATTCCCGCGATCTCATAAAGTTGAGCCACTTTTAGTCTCATTTTTCCACCTTTCTATGCCACAAATCTTGGTGTTTTTAAATGAAAACATAATAATTGGCCTTCCTAGTTTTTTGTGGATTCTAATGTCTCCACAAAGGCATCTATCATGGCCCTCGTCCCCAATTCAGAATAGGAACTCATATCTACAATATCACTTTCTAGGATCAAGGAAGGAAGTTCCTTCGGTCTAAGTCTTCTTGACTTATCATCTCTCCCCAATATCAATGTGGGAATTGGTTTGTAGATCTTTTTTAGCTGATTCAACTGCCAAATTAAAGAAAGATGTACGGCTCGGCAGGAAAATGCCAGATGCATAACTATGCCATCTATCTTATAATCTTCGATGTATTGTATTAAACGCTCAACATCTGGCTCAGATCCTGGACGTTTTCTGGCCTTTTCATACCAATATGTATAAAACCTGAAGTTTCTCCATGCAATTCGCTCAAGAGGATCATTCGTATCTGGAATTTTCAGTCTATACATCGGCTCAACTACACGGTAGGTAATCTCTACTGGAAAGACGGCCCCTTTACTATGAAAGTAATTGAAATCACTCAAGGCGAACCATGGAGGCAAGCCCCCACCCCAAATCAGCCGATATTTCTCATCTGGGCAGACACCCTCATTACGAGCTACTTTATCCTTAAGCTCTTGATAAAGTTCTGCAAAAAAATCATACCCCTCTTGTGTTCCGAGGGCAAAAACCATCGGTACCATAGTATTCATGGCATCTCCAGTATCCATAGGCGTAGGTATAGCTCTGCGGAGCTCATAGGTTTCCCAAATCAATGTCCAGGTCCTCTCAGACAAGTCAACTATCTCCATCAGTCTATCCCAATCCATCTTTCTACCTGTTTGCTTCTCCAAAAATGCAACCAGACCTCTAAGCTCATTAGTATTATATTTAATATAGTAATCTTCAACATCCCTTACCTCAATATCATCTTCATAATATGGCCACATAAAACCGGCATTATAGATCGGGATATCAGGCATGAACTGCTGTGCTGCTTGGTACCACTTTCTTCTAGGATCACAAACATTTTGGCTGCTGGACAGCATAAAATCCGGCCTTGCCTGCCCACCCCAAGGAGGATCAGGAGGCATTTCACCTAGCTCTTCACGCCATTGGTCGAAACCAAGGCCGCAAAGGGCATAGGTGCAAAGCGAACGAGAAAAATTCAAAGATTCCGCTTTGGCCAAAAACCTTTCTGCATCTCGCTTTGCCCCACATATGCCAGCATAGTTCTCAGTCCATACCGGCACTATATCCATGGCCCTTATGATTTCATCATAGCTCGATACAATAAAGGCATAGGCTAAAACCTTTCCCTCTTTTTTTGCTAATACAGTTTTCCCAATGGCAGCTTTAACCATAGATGAAACTTTGCTGGCAGCCTTAGTGGCTGTGAATCTTTTCTTATATTTTCGTTTTTTATCATCTGACATCGTGGTCTCCCAAACACAGATATCTAAGCCATACCTAAACATCTAATATTTGCTTAATCATTCATTGAGAAATAGATATTAAGAGATTTAAGATAGACTTACCTTGCCAGAATCTCAAACCCAAAGGCTTCATCATATCTATGGGTATATCCATTCACCGTAAAACCTTTGGCTAATTTGCCAATATTCACAGACCTTGCATACAAACCGTCCTGCAATGTAGCTTCAACTTCATCTCTATAAGGCTTGGGCGCAATTGATATCATCCAAATAACACATGGCAAAGTTACTTATATTATCACTCTGAAACGGCTGCTTCGCCAATTTTCTCTCACACCATGAATTTTACTTTTTTCTAATCTTTCAAAAAATTGTTAAACACAGTTTTTTCATCTAATCTAGGTTATTTTTGCGCCCCTAGTTACCCTCTTTTGAGGTCGACTTAAGAAGATTCTTCTTCAACAAATTTATAGACATCTATTGCAAAATCGGGACACATCCATGCACACACACAACAAGCTATACACTTATCAGGGTTTTCAAAGGCTGCCACTGGAGTACCAAATGAGCTTTTTTCATCTTTAGAAAAACCAAGGCATCCTCTTTTGCAATTTATTATACAAAGGCCGCATCCCTTGCACAGCGCATTGTTTATTACTATTCCACCCTTTGCCATAGTTTATCTCATAATTGAGTTAGCTACTTTTACTCCCTCCATCAATGCTTTTTTATTCAGTTCTAATATTGTTTTTTTTCTTTGGCTTAGCATCCTTTCTTCCATTAGATCCTCTATAATCTTCAGTGGAACCACATTTGATGCCTCTAGATAGGCTCCAAGAAAAACAAAGTTTGTAACTTGATTATTACCAATCTTAATGGCAATCTCATTTGCCGGTATAGAATAGACACTAATATCTTTCCTATCAATTTTTGCGGAGATTAAACTATCAATTATAATAATTCCGCCAGACTTTACCCTTGGAATAAATTCTTTAATTGCATTTGCGCCAGATCTCACCCCCATTAATATAACTGCCATAGGATTCAGAATCGTCGCTGCACAAAGTTCCTTATCAGAAAATATTACGGTACTCTCGCATTCTCCACCTCTCATATTAGGTCCATAATTTGGGAAGAAACTTGAGTGCTTAAACACGCTGCTTCCAGCCTCAGCAAGCAGCCTGCCAATTGTCAGACTTCCCTGTCCCCCTAAGCCTGCTATAATCAGGTCATAATAGGAATTCCCCATATTTCCTCTTAAAGTCTGAGTTCATCTAATAAAAGCAGATTTCTTCACGACAAATCTATGGTCCTATGCCAGTTGTGCAAACATCCTTGTGCGTCTTTCCACACAAGATGACTTCAGTGTATTGTCTATATCTCCTTAGTTTTGTTTAATTGATCTATGACTAAGAAATTCAAATCCTTTTCACAATTTGCTGTCGCTATCCTTTATTTTTCATATGAAGACTTTCTTGTGAATCTGATCGGTTAGCGATGCAAATCTTATAAACGTTATTCTATGTAATCAACATTTTTGAATTCACCTAAAGGATATTCCTTCATAACATGCTCCGTTAGGAAATCTACACACTCTATAGGAGATTTCCCCCAGCCAGGAGGGCAGGCAGACAGGAACTCTACAAAACCATATCCAATACCGTTTATCTGCTTTATGAAAGCCGTTTTTAATGCCTTTTTGGCCTTCTTGAAATTTGAAGGGGTATGGACGCTCACACGTGCGGAGTATGCCACACCTTTCATATTTGCAATCAATTCAGCAACATGTACCGGATAGCCTTCTATATTGACGTTTCTACCTTCAGGAGATGTCGTTGTCTCCATGCCTAATAGGGTCGTTGGAGACAATTGACCCCCGGTCATACCATAGTTTAAGTTATTTAACATTATAGTGGTAATTTTCTCTCCCCTTGAAACGGCATTCATAAAACAGCCAAATCCAATAGCCGCTAAGTCTCCATCCCCTTGCACAGTCAAAACAAATGTATCAGGGTAAATCCTCTTGATTGCCGTCCCCATAGCAGGGCTCCTTCCGTGGGGAGCTAAAGAACCATCAAAATTAAATAGATAAACCCATGCTCCAGAACAACTGACACTGCTTAATCCTATCATACTCCCTTCAATTCCCAAATCATCTATTACTTCGCAAATCACCCTAACTATATTTCCGTAATGACATCCCGGGCAATGCATGATCGGGGTGCTTGTCATTGATTTTGGCCTTCCATATATCTTTTCTTTTTTCATAGAGCTCTTTTAATCTCTTTTAAGATTGTTTCTGGATATAAAATCCCTGAGCCTCCTCCATAGCTTCCAATAGGATTATGACGTTCAGTGATACCGATGAAATGAATAGGAACTTTTCCCATTAAGGAATATTTAACGTCTTCAACAAGTTCTCCTGGGCTGTCTTCAACTACGAGTACTTTACCAATTTTCCACGATTTCTCTGCCAAAGCTTGTTCGGGAAAAGGCCAGACTGAAATAGGGCGAAACATTCCAACTTTGAGACCATCTTGTCTCGCTAGGTTGATTGCATGCTTAGCCATTCTGGCTGATGATCCATAAGCAATAACAAGCAAATCAGCATCCTCATCTAAGTAAGTCTCATAACGGATTTCGGATTTCATTATTCTATCATATTTTTTGCCTACAACTTTATAATAATTATGTGGCCCACCATATTTGAATGCTCCCCCCATATTGGTCGTAACCTTCCCCTCTTTTTTGTCCTTTCCCTTTAGAGCCCAATCTTTCTTCGGCGGAGGTCCATATGGATAATTTTTCAATAAAACCATTTCAGCCATTCTCCCAATAATAAAATCAGATAAGACCACAGTCATCATATTATATTTGTCTGCAAGGTGAAATGCTAGTTGTGTTAAATCATAGCATTCTTGCGCAGAATAAGGTGCTAAAACAATATTTCTATAGGCGCCATGTCCTCCTCCCTTAGTAACCTGCCGATAATCTGTTTGTGCCTGCTGGCCCCCTGTACCGATCCCAGGCCCGGCGCGCATCACATCTACTACTACACATGGCACCTCGGACTCTGCAATATAGGAAATTCCCTCTTGCATTAAGCTAAAACCGCAACTTGCAGTTGAGGTCATCACCCTTTCACCTGTAAGCGCACCCCCATACACCATATAAATGGCAGCCGGCTCACCTTCCGCCTGAACAAATATACCTCCGATTTTCGGCAGCTCATTGGACAAATATTCCCCAATTTCACTTTGTGGGGTAATAGGGTATCCAAAAAAATACTTACATCCAGCTGACAATGCAGCCTTGGCTACTGCAATATTACCATTAATAAAAACTTTTTTAGCCATTTTCATAGCCTCAGTAATCTTATTATCCCTAACCGATTTTTTCAGTAAACGCTCAACTTACATGCAGCTCGGTTTACAAGAATTACTCGACTGAACAAACAGGGCATCAAACCCACCTTTTGTCCAGAAAAACCCCTTGTACACTTGAATCCTAATATCATAACATTCCCTGTCCTAAGAGAGGGTATGCGATTGCTCACGATTTTGTCTTGATTTGAATTCTCCTCTTTCCTTTAAGGGTGAGATGAAGCTTAAAAAATTTTTTTGTATGGACATGAATTATAGCTATTCTTTTCATCAAACAACAGAAGCCATTAATCAGGGTCGATTCTTCCAACAAAAGATCATACCCGTTTTGGTAAATTTCCAATGCATTTTCCCTTTGTTGGTACCTTTGTTTGAATACCTATAATAGAAAAGGCTCCTCTCACTTATTCTTATCATACACCTAATTTATAACCGCAAGCAGGATATTTTTCATATTCTCTTATCTCTATCTTTCCAAAACCGTTCCTTGACCACTCTTCTTAATATCTTGCCTGTATCTGTTTTTGGCAGCTCATCTTCAAAACAAACAGACTTTGGAGTTTTGTATTTACCCAGGACTTGCCTGCAAAACTCAATTAGCTCATCTTCAGTGGCCTTTTCCCCTACCTTTAGCACTACCACAGCCTTCACATCTTCTCCCCATTCCTCACTGGGAACGCCAATGACTGCCACTTCTGATACCTTCGGATGAGCATAAAGAACGTCTTCTATTTCCTTAGGGTATATGTTCTCACCACCGCTAATGATCATATCGTATTTTCTGTCTACGAGATAAACAAATCCTTCCTCATCCATATAGGCCATATCCCCACTGTAAAACCACCCATCTTTAAAATTTGCTTTTGTCGCTTCAGGGTCATTATAGTATTCAGTAACTGGAGTTACGGGACCATCGGTTGTCTTAGGCCTGGAAATTATTTGACCTACTTCCCCTCTTGGGACTTCATTACCATCATCATCGATGATCTTTACCTCGGTTGCTGGTATGGGCTGACCAACGGAGTTAGGCTTGGCAAGTTGATATTTGGGCATTAGCCAGGTAACAGTTCCTGCTTCTGTACCACCATACCCTTCGTAAAGGCTTGCATTTTGAAAAAATCCTAAGATCCATTTTTTAGTCGCAAATGGCAGGGGTGCAGAAGACTGTAATAAAGATTTCATGCTCGAAATGTCATACCTCAACTTGGTCTCATCAGGTAGGTTCTTCATGCGATGGTACATCGTGGGCACCATCGAAGAAAACGTGCATCTATAAGTATCTATCAGTCGCAGTGCTTCTTCGGCATCAAAGCGGTGCATAATAACAATAGTCTGACCAAAGAACAGGCTTATACCGGCCGTGTTAATAGCATTCATATGGAAAAGGGGCATTGTTAAAAGTTGCACCTCATCAGGTGTTGTATTGAGACCCAGTAATGTCGCAAATGCATTGACTTTAATTGGCCAGTTACCGTGCCTGGTGACTGCCCCCTTTGGCCTACCGGTAGTCCCTGAAGTATATCCAATGAAAAAAGGATCGAGCTCGCCGTTTTCAATACTTAGTTCAGTATCAGGTGCCCTTGAAATCATCTTTTCATAACTCAACATATCATCTGGAGCATCATCCCCAATCATGACATAATTTTTCTTCGACACCTTTAGTGAAGCTTTCTGGATATGAATCGCCTTTTCCACAAATTCCGAGCTTACAATGACTGCAGCTGATCCGGAATTGTTTATAAGATATTCCAATTCTTGAGGAGCAAGTCTCGGATTGATGGGAACATGAACCATGCCTGCCTTTACAAGGCCGGATATTATTTCCAGATATTTTATACTACTTCTCGAAATAACCGAAACTTTATCCCGAGGCTTTAACCCGAGTGATATCATAAAATTTCCAAACTTTGCAGCTCTACTATTAAACTCTTGATAGGAAATTTCTTCATCTTGAAAAATTGCAGCACTCTTTTCCGGAAACTTATCTGCATTTTCTTTCAACTTAAATCCCAGATCCATTTTGATACCTCCCTGAAAGCCTAAAAGCCAAATAATATACTTGTGTAATTTATATGTTCAATGTAAGTTTCACTACTAATAAGGCCACATTCTCTATTTGATTCTCTTTACGCATAACCATTTTTTTATAGAGAATAAACTCCAGTGGAAGAGATTTGGATGAAACCCTGAGATAATCTTACTTATTTCCCCAAATTTTTAACAAATACTATTAGTGCACTACGGTAAAATACGTGAGCAATCACTAAGTGCCCTTTTTATCATTCCCTCTGATAATCTTTAAAATTTATCTCCCTTCAAACTTTGGTTTTCGTTTCTCAAAAAAAGACATTTTTCCCTCTGTGAGGTCTCTTAATCCAAAAAACAGTGCACCTGTGTTGGCGGTAGTTGTTATCTCTTCGCCACCACATTCTCTGTTAATGATGGATTTAGAAAGTCCAAGAGAAAAGGGGGCGTTGGACACCAGAATCTTTGTCTCTTCAACAACAGCATCCATCAATTGTTCTGCCGGGACTACCTGGTTTACTAGCCCAATTTTTTCAGCTTCTCTTGCATCAATCCTCTTTCCGGTAAGAATGAGCTCCTTTGCCTTTGTCCTCCCAACAATCTGATGTAGACGAAGTACTGCAAAGCCCGGCATGATTCCTATTGTAACTTCCGGGAGGCCAAAAATCGCATTCTCAGAAGCTATGACAATATCAGAGGCTATGGCCAGCTCGCATCCACCCCCTAAAGCAAAACCGTTTACAGCTGCAATGATCGGTTTAAATATTTTCTCCATTCTACGAAATACCTCTATAGTACATTGAATATATTTGTATCCGCCAGGCACATCGCGATCAAAAACACTTATATCCCCACCCGCACAAAACACCTTACTCTTCCCTGTTAATACAATTGCCCTTATTTTTTCATCCCGCTCCGCAAGATCAAAAGCACTCAATAAATCCTTTACCATCTCCTCACTCAGGCCATTCATCTTATCGGGTTGGTTCAAAGTAATATATGCCACCGCACTCTTTTTCGCGAACAGAACGTTCTTCATT
>JAEORY010000118.1 GCA_016840645.1 Candidatus Borrarchaeota archaeon
TGCGATTTGCATATGAATCAGAACCATAAGAAGTAAAAATTCTTTGTGTACCTGTACCATTAGGAATGGTATCAACAGTATATAAGGATTTTACCTCATTTAACCCCTCATCAGCCTTATACTGATCTGCTACTACTCTTTTAGTAGTGTCTGCAAGCTCAGTAAAGGACATTTGAGTTACAGTTGAAGTTATAGGCATAATAAAATTTTGTTAGAAAATAAGATTAAAATTAGGCATTTACACCAATTTCATAATTAGGTACAAAAACACCCTTAGTAGTAGTTAAAAACTTAACAAGTTTTAACGGACTATAAGTAGAAGAACTAGCATTAATGGTAGTAGAAGTGGCAAGATCAAAAGCCTGACCTTCATCATCTTTGGCAATTGCACCTGTTCCTACATCCATAATTACTCCAGCATTTGGACTACGGGGTACAAGACAATTTACAGGAGTAACTGCTGAATCAGTTACTAATTTTGCATCCTGACAAATACCATCTAATCTCTTAGTGGTAGTTGTGGCTGGGATAGTATTAGTACCATCATTAGTTAGCCATTCACCTTGTGCATAAGCAGTCAAGGTTTTAGAAGCAACTTTGGAATTTTTCCAATCCTTAGCTGTTTCCGGTATAACATAATTAGCCATAATAAATATAATTAAGTAAATAAAAAAAACGCATGGGTGCGAATCCATATACGCAAAAATCCCCAAAAGGATTTAAAAGCCTTTAACGCTGGCAAATCGAATGTATTTCTAAATTAACACACCTCTAGAATAAATGCAAATTATTTTTTAGCATAGCAAGATAATTCTTTCCAAAGCTCTTTGAAATAATAAGTAAATAGATATGTATAAGCCTCATGACTTAATTCTGTTAAAGGCACTCCACGAGTATCTAATTCATCAAATACAAAATGAAGTAACTCATGTACTGCACTCGCCTGTGAATCAATTGCCCAATCAAAATTCCGAATAGTAATAAAAGCAAACTTTTCTTTCTTGTGGTAGAACTTAAAACATCCTGCCACATTATCTATATGGAATTCGGCTCTATAATCAAATCCTCTTCTTTTTAAATAAGCATTAATCTCTTTTAACGACCAATTCACAAAAACACTTACACATGACCCATACACTGGTTCAGAAATATCAAAAAATTTCTTTTTATTTTTTATCATATTTTTCCAAACAAAATTCTCTGAACCCTTTGTGCCAATCGCAAGCTTGTGTCTTATCCACCACTTCATCCACAAATTCTTTATCAACCTTATTATGAAGAAGTTGGCAATATTCCTCAGCAAGTTCTCGTAAAATAAGCTTACCTTTCCTTTTTTTACCAAGCCATGCATTAAATCCCATTCCACTCTTTATGATATTATCCAATTCAGACATCCTGAATCTTGACTGTTCTTTGCCAAAAGTCAGCAATTCAGCATCATCCCAATTTTTCATCATAGCAAATTCTATTTTCTGAAAATACATATTGAAATAATGCTTAAGCAGATTATGCACAAACATTAAAAGCTGACCATCAATGTATCTATCAAGCCATTCATGATCCTGTTCAAAAAGTTCACCATCCAATATTTCAGGAATAATAGCCATAGCTATTGATTCAATTTTATTCTTATTTTCATCTTCATGGGCATCAATTACAGTCTTTTCAAGCAATTCCTTTGTTTTTTTCAGAAAGAAATCCTTTAACCCAGCCTTAATCACTGGATTTTTAAACTCAAGTTCCTCAAAAGCACGTTCTGTAATTAATTTAATCCTAGTAGTAACATTGGCTGTTTCTATTGTCCGGATGTCCTCAATAAGACAACTTTTCAGCAATGGTGTCACCCTGTCAGTAATTAAATCTAAATGTTTCTCATTAACATTATCATCTTCTTTTTTATCATCACTCATATGAATAAATATTAAATATTAACAACTCTTGGTGGCAAGACTAGCTCCTGACCATTTCTGCGTTTGATAGTTATAATTGGCACTAAGAACCTTTCTCTCATTGGCACAAGTACATTAGTAAGCTCACCAGCCATTCTTGTCTTAATACCACCCTCTTTAATGGATTTAGCCTTATATACCATACCTTTATCCATTTTCATCTTCTTTCGTTCTTCTTTTACTATCTCAACTTCCTCTCTTTTGGTAAAAATCTTAATATGATCACCGATAGGATATTCAAATTGCTCAGTTTTATCATCCTCATAAGTAATAGTAGCCCTTATAATATCAACATTGTGAAGCTTGGTTATAGGGTCTTGGTCATATCTGACTGTTTTTAAATCAGTAACAACACCAACTGGAGAATCAGCATCTTTCTGATAAAGAGCAATCATACAAGTATAAGTTCTTGGCTTCTCAGCTTCCTCTTCCACAGGCTCTAAATCCTTTTCAAAGATGTTCTGCGGTCTTTCACCACTCATGATTTTTGCCAATTGCTCCTCTGTCAATTTATAAGTCTTATTCTTACCATCATCCTCAGTCGCTTCACCCTCCGCAGGAGATGTAGCTGGTACAGCCGGAGATGTTTCAGTTTTTTCTTCTGCTGGTTTCTCAAAAGCCGGAGGAGGTGTGGATTTCTCTGTCTTAGGCTTTAATTCAGAGATTTTGGTTTTTAACTCTTCCTCATTCCAATCAGAAAGAGGTTTATTATTCTCAGGATGTTTATCTTCATACTCCTGTCTAAGTTTGTCTATATTTTCCATAATATTAAATTATTAAATATTAAATTATAAATTAATCTTTCTTTTCCTCCTTTTTTTCTTCTTTAGGGTATAGATGAGGAAAATTCTCCTGCAACATAGCCTTACCCTTATCAGTATCAGTAAATCTGACATCCTTATTCTCTTCGATCACAGCAGTATTCGGAGTATATTGGTTCAAAGCATTAACAGGTGGTGTGACACCTTTAACATAACGATATGCTTCATTCATCCTAGTAATAACATCTTCCTGTGTTTTTGGTGCACCTCCGAATTCCAAAGATTTTTCATAAGCTGTTTCCAGCTCTTTACCAAGTTCTTCATCTCCGGCAGATAAAGCAGCAATAGCCTTTGCTTTCAGGCTGTCTTGCTCACTTTTCTTGCCAGTATTTATCTCATTCTCCAATTCTGATATTTTGATAACAGCAGCTTTTTCAATTTCAGTCATTTTCTCAAGTAATTTCTCTTTTTCTTCCTCACTGGCTTTTTCAAACTTACGGAAATTAAAATCCTTGTTCTCCAGACCTGCATACTTTTCCTTAAGTTCATCATGTTCAGTCTGTAAGGCTTCAAGCTTCTCCTTACTCTCTTCAAGCTCTTTTTTACCCTCTTCATCACCCTTTAGAAGATCTGCTAACTTTCCCATATCTTCATCGGTGACTTCGGCAAGTTCATTGCCTTCTGCATCATATACTTTTGGCATAATATTTTTGTGTTAGTTAATAAAAAACAAATTCCTCCCCTTTATTTTGAAGGGGAGAGTTTGGTTTCTATTCAATCAAAGTATAGCCTTCTTCAAAGGCATCTGTGGGCGACCAAGATGTATAACCATCCTTATACACAACTAAATAACCCTGATCTCCTGGTTGATGAGGAAGTCTTTTAATCAAATCCTCATCTTCAACATTTTTTGGAAGATACTCTTCATTTTCAAAGAATATATCAACACTGCTATTAGGATTGGTAATAATATTTTTGATTTTAAGTGCATGCACTTCCTTATGGCACTTGTATTTAGGCATTTCTTTTGTTGCCTGCTGTGGCTCATTTGGTGTTGCTTCTTGTTGTGCTCCAGCAACACGAGCCTGTTGCTCTTCACCCTCCGGTGATCCAACTGTATTATCCATAATATTAATGAATTAAATAATAAAATTACTTCTTTTTATAACCACTGGCACGAATAGCACGACCTTGCCTATCAGCCTTAGCCTTAGCTCCTTTCCCTTTATAAACTTTTCCTTTCTTGCCGTACTGATACCCTCCTTTTACTTTGCGTGTTGGCATAATATTGTTGTTAAAAATTATTCCTCCCCTTCCTCTTCTCTCTTCTCAGCCTCAGCTTTAGAATCTTCTACAGCTTTTTCTGCATCTTTCTTAGCCTTAGCTTCATCTTTTTCTATTTGCTTCTGTTTAGCCTCCTCAGCTTCCTTATCATACCTTTCCCATTTCTCTGGGTTCTTCACCAAAGTAACAAGCCGGACATAGTTCTTATCTTCCTTTTTATCGGAACTCTCTAATTCAAAAAGAAATCTGAGGCTTTTCTCCCTGAATACAACAGTATGGATTATCCCATTAGGGATAAACCTGAACTGATCACCAACCATTACAGGCTGATCATCAAATTTAATTGGTAGTTCTACGTTTTCAAACATAGTATTAAAGATTAAAGGTTAAATTATTATTTTTGAGCAAAATTTCTCACCCTCTCTTCTTCAAAGCCAAATGGTACTTTCTCCGGCAATGACAAATTCATCTCTCCACATTGTCCACAGTCACAAGTTATTCGCTGTTTAAAAGTATGTGGACAAGCTTCCACATCACAGCCTTCATGATGCCATTCTCCGGCAGATACACCACAATCATGGCATCTGCCATCTGAACCAGCATAAGGAAATATAAATTTTTTCTTCATAATATTAAAATTAAGTTGCTAACATTGCTATCCAACCCACAATTATCCCACCAATCACAAGGGCAAACACTATCCCAGCTATGATTTCAAACAAATGTTTCTTCATATTAGGCTTGTTTAGGGGTTGGAATACCGAAATATTTTTTAGATCTCTTGTGTTCCCTCTGCCAGTTATCAATGTTGCTGAAAGTAATCACATCAATATGGTCAGGCTGTCTTGGGTTATAATTTTTGTGCTTGATTGATTTATTACTTCTCCATACCTCTTGTTTTGTGAAGAATTTTTTGCCTAGCCATATGAAGATACGGAATAGAATTCTGTTTATCATGATATTAGTTTTGGTTTAGGTGGTGCGACTGGGTAATTGATAACCGGATGATCTTTGGCTCTCAACGGAAAGCCGAATCTATACTGCCTTGTAAATGCCCCAGCACTGCCCTTTCTTCCATTGTGCACATTGACCAACTGATTCCACCAATGCATCAACCGCCTATGTGCTCTGGTAAGCTTTGGTTTAGGTTCAATATCTTGGTTCATATTAACATTCAATGTTATGAGTACCTGAAGCCAAAGCAAAAGTTTTATCATTCACATCACAAGTAACCTCATATTTATGAGGACTTGTTTTATTGTCTACCCCAAACCAAATAGGGCTAGGATAATAAGGTACTACTTTTCTTTCAATAATAATAGGCTGTTGCCAATTCTCAATAACAGTATTAGCCTCAAGAGTATATTCTTTCCACAACCCCTTTGGTAATAATTTTTCAAGAATTTTAACAAGTTCACCAAGCACTGCATCATCCTCGACCTTAATTGTTTTATTGGTAGTGTCTAATTGTATTTTCATAATATATTGTTGAAATATTAAAGTTTTTTTATAAATGGTTCACCATTATCTTCAATCACAATTTCATAAACATCATTATCTTTATCTTTATCATATTCCCCTTTCTTATTTGTAGACAAAGTGTGTAATGAATGATGGGTTTTTACAACCACACAACCATTTTCACCCATCACACCATCATACTTTTTGCCATTTTGGGTAGTTTCTTTCTTTAGCTTATCCTGATATTTAAGAACCTGTTTAGGATTATCACTTGTGATGTAAATAATATTTTTCATTAAATATGTTCATGTGGATTAACTGGCTGATCAGGCTGTGTGTCTTTTCTGGCAAAGAATTTGATCTCCTCCACCAGTTCATCAAGCCCTTTTACCTTAAAACTAGCACCAAGCATAATTAGTCCAGCTTTCTTAGTGGCATCATCAAGTGAATCTGCATCCTCAATTATATTATGGCACTTTTTAATAGCCTCATCCTTGATCTGATTAGCCTTAGAAGCGATTAATCTGGTCAGAATATCATCACCGACATAATTCTGAATAGTGATTTTAATGTTGTTCAGCTCCTCACCCTTGACCTTTCTGATATTGTCATTTAAAAACAAAAAACCTCTCTCCTTTTTTGGAGCAGGTTTAGAAAATAGATTTTTTATAAATTTTATTATTGTATTCACGAAACTTTTTTAGGTAGTTACGAAACCATTTGGCAATTTACAAACAAGATATAACCTATTGCCACATAAATTACAAATAAATCAACTTGCCATTAGGCATTTACTGTTGTATTAACACTAGGCTGTGGTTGCTGTTTAGGCTGAAGCTGTGGGTTTGCCGGAGCACCTGCTCCTGTAGCTGGAATTTGTGGTGCACCCTGACCACCGCCTGGCATAAGCTGTGGCTGTTGCTGTTCTTGGATAATCTTGTCAGGATCTTCATCATTAAGTATCGCCATTCTTCTCATTATTTCCTCACCCTGCAATGGAACACCTAGAGCTTGACTAAGTGCCATAGCATTTTTAACGAATTCTGAGAACTGTGCGATCCTCAATGCTGAATCAGATTTAGGTGTAGGCACTACATCTATTTTCCAGAAATATTTTAATGCCTGCCTGAATATCACAGGATTTACATAATCCTTTTGTATTCTCATGCCTTTCACCTTTGATAATATCCTGCTTTCAGCCTGAGCCTGCTGTTCAAATGGCAAATCTTCCCTGAATTCGATTATACGCTTGCCATCACCATTATCCAGAGTAGTATCAACTGTGATTGTCTTGTACTCATCAACCATCTGAGTAACATTGTTCTTCAGTTTATCTGGTAATGTCCATGTGTTGATTATATTGTAAAGCCTAAGCATGGTACGCTGTTTCACATACCCTACCAACCCCTGAACAGCAAGAGCCATATTCTTAATTGACTGTCTTTGCTGTATAGAAACTTCAGTAGCTGTCTGCCCTTTCTGACCCTCCTGACCCTCAAAAGAAGGAGATACGGATTTCCGGTCAATCATCTTTGCAAGGAACTGTGACATATTGTATTCAGATGGAGTAACACCCTGTGTATCAATCAGAGGTGTTATTTTGTCCGGATCTACCTCATCCCATATAGTGCCAGGATAGAAAATATCATCACTAAGTTCATCACCAGTCTGATTGGCGATAGGTGGATCATAAGACTGGCGAGTTTTGATTATCATAGCCCTTAAGAACTCATCAAACATTGTCTGGTCTGTGATGTTCTTTGATGGGACTGACCTAGAATAAGCCCAATTTCCTATAATCTCATAGTCACCTTTAGCAACCGGATAAACACAAACACCCACAAGGGCAGAAAGAGGAATAGTAGAATATCGGCTGCCGACCTTTTTAACAGGGAACATCATCACACCATTCAGCAGTTTCATATAGTTATTGCCCCATTTGTCCTGAAAATTTATCTCCTCCACGAAAAGAGAATCAAACTTTTCCAGTGTCCAGTTATTGTATTGCCTGTTATCAGTATCATCCCTTGTAGCCATGAACTGCTCCTGATTCTGCGGTACATTCTCCCATCTTGACCAGTTGCCGTACATAGCTTTCGCTTCTTCTCTTGGAATAAGCCTGCGAGTAAAAATAAAAGGCTGTTTCTGTATAAATGGCTCTTTAATATTGCCAAGATATACATTCAGCCCTATCAATATATTGGTATCACAATAACGATAATACTTCTCCATACCCTCCTCCCATTTTATCTTATCAGCCTCTTTTAAATCCAATTCAGTAACAGTTTTCTGTGGGATAACAAACTCCTTAGTTGTTTCCTCAGTAAAGACTGTACCCTGTGTACAGAACTCATCAATAATAAATGATTCCTTTTCATCATAGGTAGGCTCTTCCAGCTCATTTGACTTCAGGATAAGATCCTCTGCCAATTTACCAGCATGGTCCACCAAACTGCCCCTTTGGTTATAGCCCTCAATATTGGGTTCAAGGTTCAGGTTAAGCAATGATGCAACGATGGAGTTTGTTTTCTCCATCACAGTACCGGATGTAATCCTGACCTCATTGGCATTTTGTTTCGGCTCTTTATAGCCGTTCCGGACTTTAGCATTTTCCACCCACCATTCCGAATAAGTCATACCATTAAATTCATCGTGATGCTGTTCACGCTGATTTCTGGCATTAGTCATCTGCTTGATCAGAAATGATCGGTATTCCTCTTCTGTTTTAGAATAAGAGGCTTGTTTATATTCTTGTTTTTCTTCAGGCATAAAAAAACTCGTTAATAATACAAGGTTGACGATACTTGCGACACGAATGTAATTAAAGGGTACTAGATGTTTTGAAAAAAAGCAAATTAATTATCGAGCATTTAATTTTTCAAATTTCTCACGAAGTATTTTATAACCTGTAATTATTCTACTGTATCTGCAAACAGCAAGAATTAAATCATTAGTAGCTTTTTTATTAGCTCTAACCATCCTTGCTTTATCTTTTTTACTTATCATGCTCATTTATATTATCTAATATTTCATACGCAAACCACCTCATAAATTCTCTCACTTCAGGGTTTGAGTAGTCAAGTTTACCACCTTTCCTGACATTACACGAACTACATATCATTTCATTGACTACTTTAGGAGCTTTGCACCTTTTTATACCATAATTGTGTAACCTCCTCAATAGCCATTTGGGTATGACATGATCCTTTGTAAGTTTCTCTTTCTCTTTGTTGCACTTTGGGCAGATTGGCATATATTATTTGTAAATTGCTTTACCATTAAAATGGTCTATCTCATGTTGGAAAATGAAAGCCCTTTTACCATTTTCATTTGTTACTATTTCTATCCCTTTGCTATTGAGATATTTAACACATATATGATTATATCGTTTAACAATTTTCTCATCCCTAAATGGATATGACAAACACCCTTCCTTACTTTTGACTAGCCAATCTTCATCAAGGATTTTAGGATTTATGATAACCTCACCACTCTTAAAGACAAAGAACCTCAAGGGGTTATCATGGTCAACTTGGCAATGAGCTAATGCCATCCCAGAAGGATATTTGCCAATTGGTTGCTGGCACAACTCAACCATATCATCTATTAATGGCTTAACTTGCTTGATATTAGTGATGGGTTGAGAGTGCTTTTTACATTGGTTGGGTAGTATTTTCATTAAATATGAGCATACTTATTAAACTTGGTATTCTTCTTACGTCTGATTATAGGATGATACTTAAACTCCTCAATCAGCAGGCGATGTATATTCTCAACAAAGTGATCATCTTTATCTTTAGGCTGTCCTTTGGCTGTCTTTTCATCAGCAGTCTTGCCCTTATATTCATCCCACACATAGCCCAGCAATTCCTTTATATGTCTTGGGCAAGTCCTGAAGATATAAAGTTCAGGGGCAGTAATCATCTGACCATCACGATATTCATATTTAAAGGCATTGTCAGTCCTGCGAATACACTCATGCAGTTTCTTTGAGCCTGCCCTGAAAAACAATTTCTGTTTCTTAAGCCTCTCACCAAAACTGACTTCAGTAGTCCTATCATCTTCATTAAATCCGGATGGGTCAATCAGCCTGTCTATAATCCTCAT
>JAEORY010000119.1 GCA_016840645.1 Candidatus Borrarchaeota archaeon
AGTTATCAAGATAATTAGATTCATAGACACGAAATTCATTAATAGTTGGATATTGCTTCACATCTTGCATTAAAGTCTTAGAAAGAATGCTATCAACAGCAGTGATGCTCCATCGAGTTGGCACCAACTTTCTTTGTCCTTTCAGACCGAATGATCCAACAGAAAAAGCCTTCTGTATTGATGAGACCCTAACGTCGCTGTTGTACAAATCAACCACAGCATTTGCTGCCTTGAGGTCGGTATCCTCATATGCTTTTTCAAGATGACGTTCAGTTTTAATGTTCCCTTCAACTTCTAAATTGTTAATTAACGCAGAAGGACCCATAGGCTGTACTTCAGAACTTAATGTAAAAGTGGAACTAGGTTTTGTTTTTAAGGACAGATCAATGTCTACAGAACGTTCAGCAAGTCCTAAAAGCCGTGTATCATCTAAAATTCGTCCTCCTTCATTAGGCTTCTTGACATTGATTCGATGTTTTCCTCGTACCAATTTGAATCGCATGTCGACAATGTCTTCAATTGATTTTCCAAACCATAGTTCTGGTACATCTAAAAGGCTAGTATCACCTTGTATAGGAGGAACAAGCGGGCCTGCATATACATAAGGATATCCAATTCTTCCAACAAAGACACCTGGAGGTGAAGCACCTTCTAGGACCTCTCGATCGTAGAGCGGCTTTACCTTCAGATATGAACGAATTCTAGCAATCAGTGGACATCTTGTCTTGCCACAGAGCATTCTCCCGCCTTTACAAATACTACATCTACTTGAAGAAGTGGCTGTTACACGGACATCTTGAATATTAAGATCGGATGCTATTTCGGCAGTATTAACCACTTCGGATAACCAAGGAATCTTCTTTTGAAACCTTTTAACAATCTTTGGTGGGTTTTGTCGAGGCATAATAAGCACACCAAATCAAGAATGCCCGTTTATTGTAGTTTTTTATTTCTTACTCCTTATTTTGTCAATTCAACAATTATTAAAAGGTTCTATTATAACAATTTAACTAAAAAGTGACCTATAACACGACAAATTTTTTTAAATCAAAAACTGTGGTTTTTTAATGACTAACGTTCAAGAGATTACCGCAAAGTCGGCTTTAGTACGATCACGAATTTATAATGTGGATTATGTAATCAATCCTTATATAGGGTGTACGCATGGTTGTAAGTATTGCTATGCTCGGTTTATGAAACGATATACAAATCATAAAGAGCCTTGGGGCGAATTTGTCGATATAAAGACCAATATTGCGAATCTTCTTTCTGAGGAACTCGCCCGAAAAAAAGGAAGAGGGCTTATATTACTGAGTAGCGTGACAGATCCCTATCAGCCCGTTGAGAAAAAATATGAACTCACAAGAAAATGTCTACAACGTTTATTGAGATATGATCGTTCTATCTCAATTTTAACGAAGTCCGCATTGGTTACACGGGATATAGATCTCTTAAGCCAGTTTAGTGAATGCGAAGTTGGTTTCACGATTACCACTTATGACGATACTATAAGAGAAGTTTTTGAACCAGAAGCATCACCGATAGAACAAAGAATTTCTGCATTAAGGAAACTACACGATCAAGGCATTGCAGCATATGTTTTTCTGGGTCCAATTATTCCTGTTCTAACCGAACAATCATTGCCTCGATTATTAGAAATATTCAGCGAGGGTTTCATCGATCGCCTCTTAATTGATAAACTCAATATAAAGGCAGGAAACTGGTCTCCCATTAGAGATACTCTAAGAGAATATTTTCCAGAAAAATTGAGCCAGGTAAGCGATTTACTTTTTGATAAGCAAAAAAACGCGAATTATTTCTCAAATATTAAAAAAACGCTCCTTAGATTTCACTCAGAATATAAGATTCCCTGTGAATTCTGTTTTTGAAATGCAACTACTTCATCGATATGCAATGTTTTTTAAAACAGAAATGAAAGAGCAGGCGTTTGAAGAAGTATCTCAGGTAGATCGATGAGATAAAACCAGAGGGGTAAAACACTATAGACGATACCTTCGATGGAACTGTGAGCAGCCTATCTCGGGTTAGGTTTTAGTTTGTAATACTGGCGTACGTTTGGAAGCAATGTAATAAGCAGAAGCAAAACACCCCAACTGAAGTAAAGGAGGTGGAGAAACCCCACCTGCATTAGCAGTATCTGGACAGTGATCCAAATGATCAAAATCACTCCCGACGCAAGCGAACCAGCCCAGCTCCAATGAGTTCGCTTAAAAGGATTGAGGATGTCCGGCCAACGCCAAGTAGGCCGACTCCACAAACTATAGGCGACGGTAATAGGATAGATTCCTAAAAAGGTAAACAGTAGCACACCAGGTATTAGAAAATCAGAAAATGGGGTATTTTTCAAAATACTGAGCGGCATCTGTATCAGATGTCCATCCGGCGCCAGCATAAGTGCTCCTCCACCCCCTAACGCACCCAATCCTAAAAGAACTTGCAGTAAGATCAATATCCATACAGTGAAATGGCGAGAGTTGCCATGGTTTTGCAAGTTTGAATCTCCTTTCTCCTTGTTTTTCCATTTTTATGCCGATTGCGCTAATCGATGTAACAGCACTAACTGCCAGGTGCCAAACATGGCGTCTTTTGAATTATGTTCAAAAAAAACTATATAAACATTATTCCGTTCTCTTATTCCACACCCTTTTTGCATGTGGCCTCCTTCGGTGGTTTAAGATGATAGTTGGAATTGGATCGTTAGCACTGGATACGACAACAACACCATTCGATACAGTTCAAGAGGTGTTAGGCGGAGCTATAGTGAATTTTTCTCTCGCTTCTAGTCTTTTTGAGGAGACGGGGATTGTTGGAGTAATTGGAACAGATTTCCCAAAGGGCTATTATGATATTTTAGACGCGCGCTTAGATCTTCGCGGCTTGAAAATAGAGGAAGGTAAAACGTTTCGGTTTGAATCGACTTATGATTACAGCCTTTGCAAACGCTATAATACAAAAACACACCTTGGAGTTATGGAAGGTTTCACTCCATCACTACCAGAAGCATATAAGGACGCTGAGTTTGTCTATTTAGGAACAAATGAGCCCACTCAGAATTTAGAATTGTTGAAGAAAATAAGATCGCCGAGACTTACGGCCTGTGATACTATTGAGTTATGGATTGAAACCATGAAGGATGAAACCCTCGAAGTGATGTCCAAAGTCGATTGTGTAATTTTGAACGATGATGAAACAAGGTTGTTGTGCGGAACTCCTAATCTGTTAAAGGGCGGTAAAACCATCTTGGAATGGGGAACAAACACAAAGCATGTTATTATTAAAAAAGGAGAACATGGGGCATTACTGGTATCAAAAGATGGAATATTCCCCTCATCAGGTTATCCCTTAGAGGAGATTGTAGATCCAACAGGAGCCGGCGATGCTTTTGCTGGAGGCTTTTTGGGACATATTGCGCGGAGTACTAAGAACGAAAAAAATATCTCCATTAATAAGATAAAAGAGGCGATGGCCTACGGGCATATAATAGGATCCTTTGTAGTGGAAGAATTCAGTGTAAAGAAATTGTTAGATCTTACTCTGGAGGAAATAGAGCAGCGATATAGCGTGTATAAAGAAATGGTTATGTTTTAAGCAGCAACAATTCAATTTAGGCAAAATGTAAATTGAGAAAAATAAATAAAAAGAAGAAAGGAAATATCAGTGATCCTCTTCCTTCTCAGACTCTATAAAATTGCCGTCTAACATTTCTGCAATGAAATCATGGAACCCTAGTTTCTTACGATTTCTTTTCGTATTGTTTCCTTTAGCCAAATTTAAGAGCCTCCTTTATGTATGGAAAGACTAGGCAAAAGACTCTAAAAGGTTTCACAGCGGTTTTGTTTACAAGCGTCATCAGAGGTTTTTAACACTCCTCGCTTACCAAAAATCCAAAGAATGCGTATGAGGATGATGGTACATGATCCATCGATCGTTCTTTCGAAATGCGTATGAATCTCCGGATTGTGGGAGATCGTTTGCCCAGCGATAGATCATATATAACACCAGTTGATAGTTGAGTCTAAATATTTAATAAACCTACTTAGTTAAAAATTCTCGGCTTTACAAAGATAAAGCTGATATCGCATTTATAAAAAATATAAAAACTCATTGTGTACAGCCTATTTACGTCAAAAAAAACGTAGAGTAAATAATTTAAGATGACAAAATTGTAGAAGAAAAACGTTTAAATAACTAAGACGAGTTGCTGTGGCAAATTAATGATTCTTACTTAATGGACGTGATAGCGATACGAAAAAGAATTCTCTTTGTAATATGTATTCTTCTTCTTGTTCCATTAGTAATTCCAGAGCCAACTTTAGCAACCACAGATTCGTTTTATTATTATGAAAATCTTCAAGTAAATCTCTATAGAGACTCAATAAGAATTTCTGCATCCTTTGATAGTAATAGATTGACAATTTCTGGTTTTGATCCTCAAATAACGTTACTTTATAAAATGCAGGATTTGCATATTTACTTCTCAACTAATCAAGGTGGAACAGAGGGTGGCGAAGGACCAGGTCCAACATTAGGTCTGTGGAGTGAAGTTACTTATTCATCAATAGAAGAAGATGAGGCAAAAGACAGGGCACGAATAATTAACTACCTAATTGAGAAACAATTTGGTGTGGAAGTAAAAATTCATGGAAATACAAAACAGTCAGGTGGAAAACTGATAATTACCTCGTATAATGTAACCAATGTTGATCATTCTGCAGTTCTAAAAACGTTTAAAGAGATTCTTCCAGACAAGTCTTTTGGAGCACTATTTACAGAAGAAATGATCCAAACTGCTCGTTTTTCTCAAATACATCTTTTCCTACGCCCTAAATCCGAAGCTTCTCCTTATTTTCAATCATTTATAGAAATTACATCGATATTAGATTCCAAAGCGATACCAGTCCTTGAAGGGAAACATTTATTCGATTTAGGAGAAATCATGCATCTAAAAGATAAAATTTACAGATATGAACAGTCGGACAAGTCAACAATCTCTATTTTCTTTCCAGGCGAAATAATTGAAGATGAAATTCATCCAGAATATCCAGGTACGAAAACTGATAACATCTATAGTTTTTCGTTCCCTGAAAAAATTACATCAATCTCATATTTGAAAGCTAATTATACCATGAGGAAATTCCCAATTCTCAGAGCAACAAAGACTGTCAATCAATACTTGCTAGAACCTAGTGACCAAATTATTGTGGAAACAGTGATTGAAAATGTTGGGACAGATACAGCTTATGATGTCGAAGTTGATATTCAGATTCCAGAGGGAGGAGAACTTCACTCTAGTTTTACATTGGAGCAATCTTGGAAGCAAGTATTGCCTGGAGACAATGTTACATATTCTTATGTACTAAAACTGTCAAAACAAAGAATAGATACTCTAATAAAACCAGATCAAATTACTTATGCAAGCACAAATAAAAGTAACGATCAGACAGAAGAAAGGATATATTCAAACGAAATTTTAGTCTCAACAAGAGAAAATGCGCCTTTACTTATTATAACAAAAGAAAGTGAGGCATCTGTCATCAGTAACACTACGACAACAATAAAACTGAATGTAAAGAATGTTGGAAACGAAGAAATTTCAGATATTGAAATTTCTGAAGATTTATGGTATGGCACTATCGTAAGACCTCCCGAGAATTCAACTATTAGTGGAACTATTTTAAGAACTACACTCCCGAAACTTACTCCTGGAGAATCTGCTACCATTGAATATGTTGTAGCTATAAAAAATGATGCTGTATCCTTTGCTACACTATCTTATGGAGATATATCACTTAAGTCAAATGAAATCTCACTTAAGTTCGATCAGACATTTGCCAACGAGTTAACATGGACATACCATCTTGAAATTGAGAAAAACGCTTTTCCTTCTACAGTTATGCCAGGACAAACAATATTCATAAATGTCACAATTTACAATTCAGGCATAGAATCAACCCCAACCTTCAATATTATTGATCGCATTCCAAGTATAATTGGTTCAAAGGACTTTAAATGGGAGAAATTACAATTAGGACCTAGAGAAAGTCTAACACTTAGCTATAAGTTAGAAATACCTTTTGAATACCATGTTGAAGGTTATGATCTACCACCAGTTGAAGTCTACAGTAGTAATTACAATGAAATCTATGGAACTTCAAATGTGCTTCACTTAAATCAAAACGTACTTATTCATTCTTGGGTTCTCGCAGGAACTACTATTGCATTTATTGTTGTTCTTGTTGAATTAATTTATATAAGAAAGAAGTATGTTCTCGTTAAAATATAGTTGTTATCTTTAAACGTCTTTAAAATTACTGATGAAGTAATAGCTAAATCAGACTTTCTTACGAAATTGAAGAAATTTCACAAAATAATTTCAGTAACAAATGATATACTTTAATAATACGGTGTATAATATCTCTTGATTAGTACGTCTCTCTTAAGGTGAGACCATCATATTTTGAAAAACATAGCTATGGGGATTCTTATGCCAATTTATGAGACAACAGTAACACTGAAAGGAAAACTAAATGAAGAACTAGATCTCGAAAAGCATACTAAACAGTTAATTAACATTTTAAACAAAGTTCCTGAACTTGAAAACATTTCCACTAAGAATCGGAAATCTTACTACGGCAATTGGACTGAAATTAATGGTAATATCGAGATGTTCGGCTCTCTTTCAGGTATATTAAAGAAAATTGAAGAGGGAGCTCCTTATAATCTTATAATAAGAACTTCTCGAAATCTTGATGCTAATAGTTTTGATGAGGCCAAAAATATTTCGTATCATTGGCTTAAAGAAGTAGGAATCCTACTTGAGAAAGATATGAATTTAAAAGTGACTATGTAGATTCTACTTGAAACTCTTTGAAAACCTTATTTTCAGGTAGAATTGATGACAGAATTTTACTAGAATGATTATTTTCACTTCGCTCTTTTATTGCTCTGTTAAACTCAATAAAGCCGAGTGGAGCCTCATTTGACGGTTTTGCAAGAAATGGCACCAAAATACCAGTAAACTTTTCACCTTGTATCAATTTTGTAGATTCTTCCCCGACGGGTTCTAGAATAAAATAATGTTCGCCTGCAAATAGGAATCTAGCCCACATTTTGCTCTTCCAACGAAATTCTTCATTGGGATTTGCTTTGACCACTACTGGATTAAATGTCATGATATCTCTGTTTGGTACTTGTATAGTGACTTCAAGTGTAGAACCAACGGCCAGTTCCCCTTCAATCTTGCGCACAAATGGGTTCCATTCTGGATACGATGCAAAATCAACGAGAATCTCCCATACTTTTGAAGGCTTTGCCTTTATTACTATTTCAGAAAAGATTTCCCTCATTTATTTTGTATCTCCTTCTTGATTAGTTTTTGACTTATTTAAGTGTCATTTCCTTACCTTAGAATATCAATGATGCTTATTTACGCTCCTATAAAGAGTTTTGAAGAAACGGTGCCCAACAAGGTAACTTTTTCATAGCACTCGTATCAAGTGCTATGGTTCCATTTAATTATCTTAACAAGTATATTTTCCTAAACTGTTACGAGGGCACTAATCCGGAAAGGAATTGTTCCACAGTCATAATATTTGAACAAGATGTCAAGTCTATTGCTAAATCTGTAATTTCGGGAACATTCAAATGTGTCTGTTTTAAGATAGCTCTCTTAGAGAAGACTTCAGAAGTGGGACCATCAGCAATAATTTTCCCTTGATGCATGATAATTGTTCGTTTTGCGTGTTCGGCGACCAGTCGCATATTGTGAGTTATGACAATAATCGTACGCCCTTTTTCATTAAGTCTGTCGAGCAATTCCATGATTTCTTTAGATTGAAGAAAATCTTGGCCGGTAGTCGGTTCGTCGACTATCACTACTTTTGGCTGCATTGTCAGTATTGAGCCAACAGCAAGTCTTCTTCTTTGCCCCTTCCCTAGGAAAAAGGGATATTCATTTGCAAAGTTTTGTAGACCTATAACATTCAAAACGTCATCAACACGTCTTTTTATTTCATCTTTTTCAATTTTTAGATTCTTAGGACCAAATTCAAGTTCTTCACGAACATCATATCGTGATAATTGGTGATCTGGATTCTGAAAACAGTAACCAACCTGTGTAATCTTAGTCGCAGAAACTTTCGAGGTATCTGTGCCAAAGACAGTTACCTTTCCGTTAGTGGGTTTTAGCAAACCTTTCAAAAGCTTTGCTAAGGTTGTTTTCCCAGATCCATTTTGACCTATGATAGCAACGTACTCTCCATCATGTATCCGCAGGTTTATCTGCTCTGCAGCTTTTGTGCCATCAGGATAATGGAAATCTACATCGTTGAAATCAATTACTTCATTTCCACTTTTTTCGAGAATAGTATTGCAAGGAGCAGTAAAACTTAATTTGCCTTGGCTAAATGCATTTCTGAATTCATTAAGAATCCTATCGTATTCAACAAGAAGACGATCTTCTTTTAGACCAAAGGTTTGTAGATAGGCATCAGCAGCTTGAGGTAGCACTATGCCATTTTGACGTAGTTTTTCATATTCTTGAAAGACGTGATCCGTATCATCATCTAAAATAATCGTTCCATCATTAATAACTGCAATTCGATCAGCAAATTTTGCTAGTTTTTCGCTATCATGCTCAACCATTACAATGGTGAGGTCAGTTTCTTTTCTCAAAGATTCCACAATTGAGAACACTGATTCCTTCCCTACGGGGTCTAAATCAGATGTTGGTTCGTCTAGAACCAATATTTCAGGTCGCATTGCAAGAAATGAAGCGATTGCAATTCGTTGCTTTTGTCCTCCAGAGAGTTCATGAGGGTATTTTTTGAGCAAATGTTTTATATCCACTAAATCTGCAACCCATTCGATTCTTTCCGTGATTTCATCACGTGTGAATCTTAAATTTTCAAGTGGAGAGACCAATTCATCTTCAACTGACATCATTATAAATTGTGAATCAGGATCCTGTGAAACTAGACCAACCTTTCCAATAAATTCAGAGATATAGTCCTCAGAAGTATCCATCTCCCCGATTTTCACTCTGCCCTTGAATTCGCCTTTTGCAGCTTGTGGTATTATTCCATTAAGGCACAGGCAAAGAGTAGATTTTCCAACACCTGAAGGTCCCATAATACCATAAAATTGACCTTTTTCAACTTGAAGTGAAATACCTTTGAGAACCCAGTCTTCACTTGCTTTATATTTCCACCAGACATCTTCTATGATAATTTCTTTAACCACGGTATACCACCATTTAGCCATGATACGCGCTCAGATACCATAAGCAAAATCTGAGTGACTGTTATATCGAAGAGAAATCCAAAGAAAAAGATTCCGAAGAAAGTAACAACGAGAACAAGAATAAAATAATCTGCTTTCTTAAAAGGATAAGTCCAATAATAAGAAAGCAGATTATTTTATTCTTGTTCTCGTTGTTACTTTCTTCGGAATCTTTT